>DASXUA010000552.1:0-5230 GCA_036505095.1 Phycisphaerae bacterium | reverse complement strand
TAGTCCTCACCCAATCAAGGTTTCGGCAAAAGCATCGTCTGGAAAAGAGCCGGCGATTGTGGGACGTGGGTTTCACGCACGGCGATGCCTCATGGAATGGCGATGTCTTGGTAGGGCGACCCGCGCATTTTATCAATTGCGCGCGTGGAACGGGGATGAAGTCGTGTTGCGTCGGATTCGAGATTTGCCGAGTGACAACAAGGAGCAGCCTGCTGTCCGAGATCGGAAGAGTCAATCCGCGGCCTCGTTGTTGGAAACAGGAACATTATTTGTGACGTAAGACTCCGATGCGGCAGTGGTGCACCGGGTTTTTCGCCAGGCATCCCCGTCGCCGGGTGTGACCCATGGCGCGGGTTCAAATCCCGCGCTGTCCGCCTCTTCTGACCGGCGTGTGGTACTCCCCTTACGCGTGATACTCGTTGGACGGCGCAATCTTCGTCCGCGGCATTTCGCCTACACTGCTTTCGATGGCTACGAGCCGAACGCCGAGATTGACCGCGGTGCAGAGCCTGGCGGGATCGCGCGCGCTGCGCGAGGCGGCGCTGCGGAGCGAGGTGCGGCGGGCGTATGCGGTGATCGGGGTGATTGTGCTGGTCAGCGTGCTGGTGCTGATCCGCACGTCGCCGCAGGAGCTCGACTATCGAGTTGACGATGGTGATCATCAGGCGAGTGGCATAACGGTCTTGCAGCTACTGCCGTCATCAGACAGGAGCGTGCCATGTGGATCATCGGGACCTTGACGAGCCTGACGCTGATCGTGTTGCTGCTGGTTGACGCCTTCGAGACCATCTTGCAGCCGCGGCGGGTGACGCATCGGTTCCGTTTCGCGCGGCTGTTTTACCGCAATACGTGGAAGCTGTGGCGGGCCGTGGGCTTGTGGATGCGGCCGGGCAAACGGCGCGAGGCCTACCTCAGCATATTTGGTCCGTTGTCGCTGCTCGGGCTGTTCGCGACCTGGGTGATCGGGCTGATTCTGGGATTTGGTCTGTTGCACGCGTCGCTGGGCAGCGCGGTTGCGGCCCCGGAGGAGCGCGCCACCTTCCTGACCTACCTCTACCTGAGCGGGACGACGTTCTTCACACTGGGCTACGGCGATGTCATTCCGATGACGGCGCTGGGCCGCGGCCTGACGGTTGCGGAAGCGGGGTTGGGATTCGCGTTCCTGGCGGTGACCATCGGTTATTTGCCGGTACTCTACCAGGCCTTCTCGCGCCGTGAGGTCACCATTTCCTTGCTGGACGCGCGCGGCGGATCGCCACCCAGCGCTGCTCAAATCCTCGTGCGACTGGCGCGCGCCGGCAACCTGGTGACGCTGGATTCGTTTCTGGTGGAATGGGAGCGCTGGTCGGCCGAACTGCTCGAAAGCCATCTGTCCTTTCCCGTCCTGAGCTACTTCCGCTCGCAGCACGACAACCAGTCGTGGCTGGCGGCGCTGGCTAGCATGCTGGACACGTGCGCCGTCCTGATCGCCGAGGTAAAGAGCCAGAGTTCTTACCAGGCGCAGCTCACGTTTGCAATGGCCCGGCACGCGGCTGTGGACTTGGCGTTGGTGTTGAAGACTCCGCCCAGCGTTCCAGCCGCGGACCGTTTACCGGACCACGAGCGGCAGAGGCTGCGTGCCCAACTCCGTCAGGCGGGTCTCGATCTCCACGCGGAAGCGGGTACCGACGCCAGACTCACGGAATTGCGCGGCATGTACGAACCCTTCCTGGGCGCATTGGCGCGGCGCTTCCTCTTCGCCCTGCCGCCGTTCGTGCCGGACAACGACATGCCGGACAACTGGCAGCGGAGTGCCTGGATGAACCGCACGCCCGGCATCGGCAGCCTGCCGCTGGCGAGCGTGGATGACGCCCATTTTGAGTGAGCGGCGCGTTTTCTCTGACGCGCTGGAATGACCTCCACCCTTGGCGTATCATGTAACGAGCTTCAAGGGTGTGACTGCGTGAGCAGTCGCAGGCATTTCGGATGGTCGGGCCGCCATCTGGTTGAGCCGGCGGCATTCTCTCAGTTGGACAGCACGGGAACCTGGCGCGGCACTGAAGCCGCCCCCGCTGGCTGCGCTGCGATGCCGCCAGGAGGTCTGCCATGTCAAGCAATGGACGACCGGTCAACGGTGCGCCCGTGGGGGAGATTCGCAGTCTTTCCGTCCTGCTCGGCCGACTGATGTGGATCGCGTTCGGGCCGATCGCGCTGGTGCTCATTAGCCTCGGGATCGTGACGCGCGGCACAGGCTGGCTCACCGCTCTGGATCTAGCGTTTGGGGTGGTGGTCGCGCTGATGCTGCTGGGCCGCTGGGCAGAACACCGCTCGGGCGTCGCGACCCGCGCCTCCGGCGAGCCGGCGACCGATGAGGATTTCCGCCGGTACGTCAGGGTTTTCTCCGCAGTCGCGCTTGGCATCTGGGTCGCGGCCAACGTGCTCGGTAACCATTTGCTGCGCGGACAATAGCCGGACAGCACCGCCCGCGTCGGGCTGACGCACCGTTGAGCGGAGCCTGCCACTCGCGGTACGCTGGGGGTGTGTCTGATCGGCCGCGGTCAAATCAGACGACGTCGAATGGGAAGACGTGGGCCGCACTGCCGCCGCTGGTGCCGGTGGTGATCGGCATCGGGCTGGGCATTGCGGCCGATGACGCGTTCGCACCGCCGGCGTGGCTGTGGGCACTCAGCTTGCTGCCGGCAGGGTTTCTTTGGCGCGCGCGGCGCGCTGCGCCGGCGCTGCTATTCGCCGCGGCCGCGCTGACGGCGGCGGGTGTCGGCGGGCTGCGGCATTTGGCTGCCATGCGGCGCGTGCCGGCCGATCATATCGTGCACTTCACAGCGCCGGACCCGAGCATCGCGCGCATCGCGGGTACGATCATTAGCGAGCCGACGATTTTGGATTCCGACGGCGGACCGTTTCAGAACTGGTCGCGCCGCACGGCGCGCAGCGTGTTCATTTGCCAGGTCGAGACTGTGCTTGGTCCGCAGCAGGCGCATACCGCATCGGGATTGATCCGGGTGACGGTGCGTGAGCCAGCGCTGCGGCTGCGCATGGGCGATCGCGTGGAGCTGTTCGGACATCTTTTCCGGCCGCCGCTGCCGAGCAATCCCGGTGAGTTCGATTGGGCCCGCTGGAACGCGCGCAACGGCATCCGGGCCGGCATGAGCTGCCCAAATGCGCTGTGCGCGCGGCGACTGGGCGGTGAGCCCGGGTCGCGGCTGCGCATGTGGTGGAGCGGCTTTCGCGCTCGCGCGCGGGCGATGCTGCTGGCTGACTTGCCGGGCGCGGATGCGGCCGATGCCACGCTGCTCGAAGCGGTCATCCTCGGGCAACGCAGCAGCGTCGATCGCAAGCTGGACGACGCGTTCGTCCGCACGGGTTGCGCGCACTACCTGGCCGCCAGCGGATTGAATGTCGGTATTCTGGCGTCGCTGATCTGGTGGATCATGCGGCTGCTGCAACGGGCGCGGCGCGAAAGCGCTCTCTACTCAATTCTCGCGACCGGCATCTATCTGCTGATCGCCGATCCGCGCCCGCCGATCCTGCGGGCCGGCATCATGACGGTGTGCTTATGCCTGTCACATTGGCTGCGGCGCGGTTCGCCGGCACTGAATGGGCTGGTCGTATCCGGAATCATCATCCTGTTGATCTGGCCCGCATCGCTTTTTGACGTGGGCTTTCAGCTTTCGTTCGCGGCCGTCATCGGACTGTTCTATCTGAGTCCCGCGATTGTCGCGGGCGTGCGGCGGCTCTTGCGGCGCGATCCGTTGGCGTTGGACGGCGTGCCCGCGCTGCAGCCGCGCGCCGGCCCGTGGACGCGCCGCTTCCGTGCGGCGGGAAATGCCATGCTGTATGGCGTGGCCGTATCGTTGGCGGCCTGGCTGGCGACTCTGCCCATTTCGCTCTACCACTTTCACCAGGTCTGTCCGTGGGGCGCGGGCAATTCCGTCATCACGACCATCGTTGTCTGGATCGTGACGATGCTGGGATACTTCAAGCTGCTGATTGCTCCGATTTCGCCGACGCTGGGCCATCTGGTAGGCGCGCCGCTCGAATGGATGACGGCCGCATTGGCCTGGCTGATCATCCGACTGGCAGATGTGAGCGGCACGAATATCACCTGCCCGCCGCCGCCGCTGCTGCTGATCGTCGCGTATGGCGCGGCGCTTGTCGCGGCCGCGAATTATCTGCACGGGCGCTGGCGGCTACGCTGGCCGCTTTCATCTGCGAGCGTGTGCGCGCTCACCGCCGTCGTCTGGCTCTGGCCGGCGCAGCGCGATGGTGCGCTGCGCGTCACCGCGCTATCGGTCGGCCATGGCAGCGCCACCGTGATTGAGCTGCCGGACGGGCACGTGCTGCTGTACGACTGCGGCGGCTCCGACGGCATGGATGTCGGCCAGCAGGCGGTCGTCCCGTATCTGCTCAGTCGCGGCCGAACCCGAGTCGCGGCAGCGATCATCAGTCATCCCGATCTCGACCACTTCAGCGGGCTGTTGGGCGTGCTAGATCATGTGGGCTGCGGAAAGCTCTATAGCAGTCCGCAATTCGCGCAACTGTCGGCGCCCAGCTCTCCCAGCGCAGCTCTACTCGCTGAACTACGTCGGCGCGGTCGAGCGCTGGAGCCACTACACCAGGGAAGTGGCGCGCTGGATTTTGGGAAGGTGCACGTGGAAATCCTGTGGCCGCCCACACGGCCGCCGTTTGACCTCTCGCACAATGAATCCTCAATCGTCATGCGGGTACGCTTTGGCGATCGTGCGCTGCTGTTCACGGGCGATATCGAAGCACGGGCGGAGCGCTGGCTTATGGATCATACCGATTTGCATGCCGACGTGCTCATCGCGCCGCATCATGGATCGGTGACCGCCACCACGCGCGAGTTCATCCAGGCTGTGAACCCGCACTGGATCATCCGCTCCGCTTCGCAGCGGACGAGCGCGACGCGCAACGGCTTCAACGATATCGTCGCCAACCGGAACGTGCTGAACACGGCCGACGTCGGCGCGGTGACGATCACGATGACTGAGCCGGAAGTGCGCGTCGAAAGCTTCCGGTACTAGCCGACGCAGCGTCTACTTGCTTTTCGTAGCGTCCGTGACCGGCGTGTCGTTCGGAACGAATTCGGCACTCACGTCATCGAACCACACCGTGCCGGGACCATAGATCTGCAATGCAATGCGGATCTCCTTGGTACCGGCGGGTATTTCGACCACGCCGGAATATTGCTTCCAGTCATGATCGGCTGGAG
>DASXUA010000551.1:0-3840 GCA_036505095.1 Phycisphaerae bacterium | reverse complement strand
GAAGACTTGCGTGGTGTTGATGCCGTTCAGAAGCTGCACCTCGCGCAGGAAATCCTGCGTGTTGACCACGATGCCGCCGGCTTCGTTGCTGCGGTTGATGTTGTAGCGCGGGCGGTTGCCGGAGATGTTGGCCAAACCGTTGTTGACGGCCTGCACCAGCGCCAGCAGGTCCTGCGTGTTCACCGTGCCATCCATGTTGGTGTCGCCGGGCAGCGCGCGGTATTGCAGCTTCTGGTCGGGCGCCAGGCCGGTGAACGTCAGGGTCGTACACTGCGTCGGCGGGATCGGCGACGACAGCGTGATCTGATACGGACCGGCTCCGGAGCCGCTCACACCCGTGATGCTGGGGCAGGCACCGCCTGTGCAAGCAAGGCTGACATTGCCCGGATCAGGCGCCGGGTTCGGCGTGCCGCTGAAGGTGACGCTGATCGGGCTGTAGGTGACAAAATCTTCGCTGGGCGTGCCGGCGCCGCCGATGCCGTGCGTCAACGCCGGTCCACTACCCGTATCGAGAACGTCGACGTAGGGCTGCTGACCGGAAACGAACGGGTTGTACGTGGGCGGATTGGCTGACGCGATCGTGACGGGCACCGGCGCATCCGGTACGAGGACCAGATCGTTCACCAATCCCTGAAAGGCCACGACGATTTGGGTAAAGGAGCCATCGGGGTTCATGCTCTGAACATTCCCGACTGGGCTTTCGGAATCCGCATCTTGGCCCCAGTAGACTTTCGGGCCGGCCGGATCGAACGCTATGCCGCGCGGATCGAGCCCGAAGAGCGAGACGAACAACTGCTCGACGTTCGCGCCGTTCAGGTCGGCGCGATGGATCGAGTCCGTCACCAGGTCGGTCCAGTAGATTTTGCCGCCGGCCAGGTCCAGTGCGATGTTGGCCGGTTTGCCGAGGCCCGTGATGACCGGCTGGACGCCGGTGCCGTCGAGGCTGGCCCGCATGATGCTGCCGGTAGTCGCCGTGGGCGAGGTGCTCCAGTAGATCTGTCCGTTCACTAAGTCCAGCGTGATGCCGCGATTGAATGACGTCGGGATGAGCAGCCCGGGGTTCGAGCCGTCGAGGTCAGCCCGGTAGACTCCGCCGGCACTCTGGTCGCCCCAGTAGAACTTGCCGCCGGCCCCGTCCACGCGGATCGCCGAGGGAAATTCCAGGCCGCTGGTGATCAAGTCCTGGATGTTGCTACCGTCCAGATTGGCCCGGCGGATCACGAAATTGTTCACATCCGTCCAGTAGACCTTGCCGTGCAGCGTGTCCACGTCGAGGCTACGCAAGCCGCCGCCCACGTCGACGATCGGATTCACGAAACTGCCGTCGGTATTGGTCTGCTTGATGGAGCCCGCATCAAAATCCGGGTTGAAGAGATCGACGTAATAGATGGTCCCGGCGCGCAGCGACCCGCTCGTTGCGAGTGCGGCCCCCAGCGCCAGCGCACGTGCCAATACGAACCGTCTGAGATTTTGCCGATGCTGCATGCCTCTTTCTCCTGAGCGACGCGGCTACAACCCGAGCCAGCGCCGCACCGCCTCTTCAACTGGCCTGAACTGGCTTGCGCTAAGCGTGCCGAGCCTGCGCACCAACTTTGCGTGGGGGACCGTCACCACATTTGGGCGTCAAACACCCCCGGTTTCAAAAAGCGCGCCGGTATCGCAACTTCGAACTGCGAGCCACGCGCACTGGTCGTGTGGGCGGCGAGGGTGGTGAGCACCCGATCCTGTGGTCCAATGGGCACGCTCAGGACGACACAGGGTCGAACTTTCGCGGCCAGCCCCAAGTCTGTCAGCCAAACGTCGCCGCGTTCAGGCATCGTCATCGGCGGCCTCACGGGCGTCGAGTTCCAAGAACAATTCTTCAGCAGTCGCTACCAACGCTTCTTCCGGTACGTCCGCCGACACGATTGGTAGCGCGCGGCGCAGCACTTCGGTGGCCGCCTCATGCTTTTCAGCTTCCGAGAGGGCATCGAACGACTGGAGCAAGTGCTGTACGGCCTTAGTCACGCCCGAACTCCAGGCTCAGCCGATAATTCCTCCGCCCGAAACCGAGATGCCCTTCAGGCGCATCTTCAACTCGTCGGGGTTCGGCGCAACAGCGTAAGCCGTCTTAACTGAAATCAGCTCCTCCTCCACGAGCTGTCGCAGCGACTCAGTGAAGTCGACCATGCCCTCGTGGTAGGAGCCCTTGATGACGGCCGGGATTTCGTTGTCGCGCTTTTCGGCGATCAGCTTGCGCACGGTCGAGTTTGCGATCATGACTTCCACCGCCGGAATGCGCGGGATATCGGGCCGCAGACCCGGCAGCAGCTTCTGGCAGATAATCCCTTGCAGGTTGAAGACCAATGACGAGCGCACCAGGTCGCGACCCTCTTCGGGGAACAGCTCGAGCAGACGCGTGATGGTGCTGGCGGTGCTGGAGGCGTGGACGGTGCAGAAGACCAGGTGACCGGTTTCGGCCGCATGCAGGGCGGCCGCGAAGGTCTCCTGATCGCGCATCTCGCCGATCAACACCACATCGGGGTCTTCGCGCATCAGGTACTTCAGCGCGTCGTGGAAGTCGGCCACGTCGAGCCCCACCTCGCGCTGGTTGATGAACGCCTTCTTGTCCGAAAAGAGGTACTCGATCGGGTCCTCGACGGTCACGATGTGGCAGGCGCGCGATTGGTTGATCTGCTCGATCATCGACGCGATCGTGGTACTCTTGCCGCTGCCCGTGATGCCCGCCAGCAGGATCAGGCCCTGATGCAGGTCGGCCAACTCGGCGAGCGAGGCGGGCAGGTGCAACTGGTCATAGTTGAAAATGGTCCGGTTGATGCGCCGTGCCGCCAGCGAGGTGTTGCCGCGCTGCCGGAAGACGTTGACGCGAAAGCGGTCCAGTTCGCCAAGCTGGTAGGCGAAGTCCATGGAACCCTTTTCCATGTAGCGGTTCCATTGATAGTCGTTCATGATCTCGCGGATCATGGATTCGATGGTGGCGTTAGCCAGCGGCTCGCGCTCGGCCGAGCGGATCGAGCCCTTCAGCCGGAAGCGCGCCGCGCTGCCGGCTTTGAGGTGCAGATCGGACGCCAGCATTTTCACCATCGCCCGGAAGTATTTGTCGATTTTGGGTGCGGTCTTGCCGACCGTGAGCGACTTGCCATCGCCCGATTCATCGGTGGCCGTCTCGTCGAGTACCTCGGTTTCCTCAATCATCTGGGTGTCGGACACGGTCCCTCCAATCGCCTCAAACGATGCCTGTAATGTCGAGCGGCTGCCGGGCCCGCCCGGGCCGGTAAGGGAGTACGTTCGCAATCCCGCATTGTACGCTGCGACGCGGAGCGTTCAACATGAATCCCAAGATGCAGCGCGGCCGCAGCGCGGGAACCCGAAGCTCGTAACCTTATCAGAGACACCGAGTTACCGCCCGCGGACGGCGGCGCGCCCGTGCAAAGTGCGAGCGTTCTGAAAAAGTCGTCTTTAGACTTGACTTTGTTTAGGGGGAACCTAGAATGGCGTCTTCTTTGCGATGCCTACTTGCCGGCCTGACCCCCCTCAGGCCGGCTTCCCCCAAGGCCCGCTCCACCCCGGCGGGCCTACTTTGTTTCGAGACATCCAGTTCTTTTGACGCAGAGGCGCAAAGCGCGCTGAGAAGACTCTTTATAGATTTCTCCCTGCGCCTCAGCGTATCAGCGTCAACAAAATTGGGAGGGTTTGAAACACGGCCTAACTGGTCAGCGCATCGATACCGGCTGCGAGCACTTCTCCCGCAAGGAGCGTCGTCACCTCCGCAGCCGCGCCGAAGGGTGGCGGCATCATTCTGCGTCTACGCCGACGCCGGCCGCGGCCGAGCATGTCGGC
>DASXUA010000550.1:0-9710 GCA_036505095.1 Phycisphaerae bacterium | reverse complement strand
GGCAGCAATCCCGGCTGGGATCCGCTGGCCTATGCCATCGATGCCGCGCATGCCAATGGGATCGAGTTCCACGCGTACATCAACACGCATACCTGCTGGCAGAGCAGCGCGCACGTGCCGCCGACCAACCCGAATCACCTGTTCTTCGCGCACACCGACGCGTCGAATCCGAACGCGCGCGACTGGCTGATCCATGACGCGGCCGGCAATCCCGTTCAATGGAGCGAAGACAACTACGTATGGCTGGCCCCCGGCGTGCCGGCCTATCAGGCCTACATCCGCCAGCAGATTCTGTACGTCGTTCAGAACTACGATGTGGACGGCGTCCACTTCGATCGCATCCGCACGCCGAACTCGAGTTACTCGTATGATCCGATCAGTCAGGCGCGGCGGCTCAATCCGCAGAGCAATCCGAACAATTTGGATTTCAGCCACTGGACGCGCGATCAGATCACGCGCAACGTGCGCGACGCCTACGCGGACATCATGGTGATCAAGCCGTGGGTGAAAGTCAGCGCGGCCGTGTTCCCCGACTCGACCACCGCGCCCGCCAATCAGCACCAGGAGGCGTTGGTGTGGGCGCAGACCGGCGGGATGGACATGCTGGTGCCGATGCTCTACAGCAGCGGCGGGCAGGGCTCCACGTGGGACATGCGTTTGCAGGCCTGGCTGGCGGGCACCGATCGGCATGTCGTCGCCGGCCAGAACACGTCCGTCGGAGTTACTACGCTCATTGATCAGATCAATCTCAGCCGGCTGCGCGGCGCCGAGGGCAACAGCGTCTTTTCTTGGAGTTCGTTCACCTTCTGGAGCAACTACGACGCGGCCGTCTATCAGCAGGCGGCCATGCTGCCGCCCATGTCATGGAAGGACAACCCCACCACCGGCATCCTTTGCGGTTATGTAACGGCCGGCGGCGCGCAGCCGGTCGCGGATGCGCAGGTCGTGCGCTCCGGCTCATCCTACGTGGGGCTGTCCACCGGGGACGGGTTCTACTCGTTTCTGCTGGTGCCGCCCGGAACTTACACGCTGACCGCGTCGCACCCGGCCTATGGAAGCCTCGTCGTCCCGAACGTCTCGGTTGCGGCCGGGCAGGTGGTGCAACAGAACATTTCCCTGGGTGCGCTGCTGCCGCCGATCATCTCCGAGGTCACGCCTGATCCCGACAGCGTGGTCGAAGGTATGGCGTACAGCCGGCAGCTTACGCTGACGCAGGGCAGCGCCGATTCATGGGCCTTGATTGCCGGACCGCCCGGCGCCAGCGTCAGCAGCATGGGCTACGTCAGTGGCTGGACGCCCGACGCGGTCGATGTCGGGCAATCACACACCTTCACCGTGCGCGCTACCAATGCAGTCGGCTTCGACGATGAGAGCTGGCAGGTAAACGTGACGGGCGCGCCGCTCTGCTCAGTGCTCACCATCACCGATTTCGATGCTTATACGAACGGTACGCGTGTGCTTTTCAACAATCCGCGCTTCAGCGGATCGACGGTGAACCACCTGACGACTACGCCGGACGTCGCACAGGTGTCCAGCGCGGTGCCGGCCTTTGACGGCGGCAATTCCTACCAGGTGCAATGGCAGTTCGTCGATACGACCGCGCAGCGCTGGCTGCGGCTGACCAGCTTCAACGTGGCCAACGTGCCCAACCCGACCATCGCGCTGGACCAGCCGATCCGCGTGCGCCTGCGGCTGGATAGCGGTCAATTGCGGCTCACGCTTGGCGTGCGCGAAACCGGCACCACCGCCGCGCCCGGCCAGAACGGCGGCACGACCGGTACAATCGAATGGGTCGGCGCCGCATCGACGATCAGCGGCGCGCCGCAGGGCGTGCTCGTGCAGCCCATGCCCGGCGCGTGGCAGACATTCATTTTCGATCCGCTCACCGACCCGATCCTGGGCTTCACCGGCGATGGCGTGCTGATCTCGCCGACGGGCTTGGGCACGTTGGAACACCTGGCATTTTCGGTCGCCGGCAACGCCGGACCGTTCATGATCTACATCGACGATGTCGATCAGCTTTGCAGTTTGCCGGAGTTCGGCGACCTGGTGCGTGACGGTCAGGTCGATCTGGCCGACTACGCTGCCTTCCGTCAGTGCTTGAATGGACCGCTGATGACCGTTGGCAGCACCTGCCTCCTAGCCGACGCCGACGGTGACGCGGACGTGGACCTTCGCGACTGTGCCGCGTTCCAGTCGGCATTCACCGGCGCGCTGTGATTCTTGCGCCAGGGTGAATATCGAGCTGGCGAGCCGCCGGGTTAATCCCGGCGGCATGGCAACGAAATCCGCGTATGCTTGCCCTGAAATGCGGCGGGGATAAACCCCGCCGCTCGCTACGGCTGCGACTTCGCCTTGGCGTGTTCGAGGATGGCGATGATCGCCACGACGCACAGGCATTGGCCGAAGATCACGCAGGCGCCGGGCCATTCGGCGTGCGGCAGCAGGACGGCGCCGAGTGATGTGGCGCCGGTTGCCAGATAAATCGTGAGAACGGCCGCGCGCGTCGATAGGCCACGCTGCACCAGGCGATGCGAAAAATGCCGGCGATCGCCGCGGAAGATGCTCTGGCGGGCGCGCAGGCGGTGGAACACGACCGTGATGGCGTCGTAGAGCGGCACCGCCAGCACCACTAGGGGCACCAGCACGCCAAACGGGCGCGTCTGCTGCCGCGGATCATAGAAGGTGGTCAGCACGGTGAGCACCGCTAGCAGATAGCCGATCACCATGCTGCCGGCGTCGCCCATGAAGATGGAGGCCGGCGCGAAGTTGAATAGCAGGAAACCGACCAGCGCCCCCACCAGAATCCAAGCCATGGCGGGCACGAAGATTTGATTGGCGCTCATGGCCGTCAGAGCAAAGATCGCGCCGGCCAGCGCGGCCACGCCTGCGCACAGTCCGTCCATGTTGTCCAGGAAATTGAAGGCGTTGGTGATCACCACGATCCACAGCACGGTTAAGGGAATGGACACGGGTATTGGCATGTAACTGTCCAGAAAGCGCAGCGCGCGCAGCTCGAAGCCCCACACCAGAAAGAATGCCACGACAGCCTGCACGATCAATCTTGGCCCGGACGGCAGCGGATGGACATCATCGAGCAATCCCATCACGTGCAAGACGAGCGCGCCGCCGACGATCGCCAGCACTTCCGGCAGCCGAGTGGCGATGCCCGCAACATGCGGCCGGAGGATGTCGGGCAGCCAGTGCGGCGCGCTGAAGTGCCAGACGCGCGCTGCGGCCGTCGCGATCACCAGCGGCGCGCAGGCGGAAATGAAAATCGCCATTCCGCCCCCCAGTGCCACCGGTGCGGCATGTTGCTTATGGCCCCCGGGCCGATCGACGAAGCCGATGCGGCGCGACGCGCCGCGCATCAGGAACGTCAGGATCGCGGCCAGCACGCAAGGAGCGAGAAAGGCCAGTAGCATCAGCGAGGCCATCAGCGAAAGTGTAACGTCGGTCGGCGACAGCGAATAGCAAAGGCTTGCGGGTTGATCGTTGCGCCGCCCCACGCCCGCGGCGCAGGCTGGAAGCCGGCGGAACTCGGAGGTATCCTCGCCAGCATGCTTGCGCGCGGTCCGGCCTCAATGACTTCACCGTCCGACACGGAGACCGGTTCGGTCGCGCCGGTCGACTTCGCCGATCTGCTGACCGGAGTTTCGCGCACGTTCGCACTTTCGATTCCGGAATTGCCCGAGCCGCTGGATTCCTGGGTCACGTGCGCGTATCTAGTGTGCCGGATCGTGGATACGCTTGAGGATCGGCCGGGTCTGGACGAGGCCGCGCGTCAGCGGGCGTTCGATGCACTGCTGTCCGTCCTGGGCCCGCCTGTCGATGTGAGTCGCTGGTCCGAGAATGGCCGCTGGGGCGAGAATCCCGCCGGCCCTGGACCCGGCCGCGTCTCTACGGTGAACGATCCCTGCGCGACGCTCATGGCCTCCAGCGGCTACGTCTTTGAATGGCTGACGAGCTTTCCCGAGCCCGCGGTCGCCGCAGTGCGGCGCTGCGTGACCGAAATGATTGCGGGGTTACGTCGAACTCCGTTGCCCCCAGGCCACGACGAACCGCGCATCCTGTTCGAAACCATCCACCAGCTTGAGCGCTACTGTCACTACGCGGCCGGGGCTGTAGGCCTGATGCTGACGCGGCTATTCGCCGTGCATCTGGGCGAGCAAGTCTTCACCCCCAATCGCGCCAAGCTGCACGCCGGCAAGCGTTTCGGCCGCGGATTGCAGCTCACCAATATCATCAAGGATCACCCGGCCGACCTGCGCGACGGCCGCTGCTTCATCCCGCGCGAGGCGCTGCGCCGCTTTTCGCTGACGCGCGCCGACCTGCTGCGGCCGCATCTACCGTTTGAGGTGCGCCGCTGGATCGTCGACCGTGCGCTGGCGCATCTGAAGATTGCACTCGACTATACACTCAGCATCCCACCCGCTGCGGCCGGCATCCGCCGCTTCTGCCTGCAACCGCTGATGATGGCCGTCCTGACGCTGGAACGCGTTCTGACGCACCCAGACATCACACCGGACGATCGGCCCAAGATTACGCGCGCGCAGGTGGCGGAGGTTATCTCCTTCAGCGTGGAGTACGGCAGCCACGACGCTGCAATACGCGCGTGGTTTGAATCAAGCCCAAGTCTGAAACCACGGGTCAATGCGTGCTAGACTCCGGCGCGCGCGGCTTGCTGGTCGATGCGCTCCAACTCGGCTCGATGGTGGTGAATTTCGCGGGAGCTGAGTTGGCGCTTGCGGCAGGCGTAGACGACCGCTCCGTATTTTTTCTGAAGATGGCTTTCGGTCGGCCAATCGGAATGCACGAGTCGTCGCTCGACTACGTCGAAGGCCGGCACCGCGCGCGGCAGCCACGCGAGTTCTACTTCGTACCAGAGTCCATCCACGCGTCTGATCTGGCGCATCGCGTCCACCGCCAGATAGGACTTCGGCTCCGCCACGTGGCGGTGACGTCGCCAGCGGTTCGGATTCCACCGGAGCAGGCCAGTTCGCGGGTGAACATAGAAGTCGGCGCGCGTCCAACGGCTTCCCGGCTTGACGCGTACCTCGCGCCCGACGACCTCGACATACCTGGCAACGAAGTCATCGAGATGGTCGCGGATGTGCTTCTGCACGGCCGAATCGATACAGATATGCTCGCAGATTTCGCTGAAAACCTTGTTCCACGGGCGACCCACGTTTCGCCCGAGGAATCGGCGCAGCGGCGCCAGATTCTCATTCAGCCCCTTGGAATCACGCCTCCAAGGCCTCCGAATGCCTTGGCGGCGCGGCAATTCGTCGACGTCGCACCGTTGCAATGCACGCCGCGCGCCCTTGGGCGTCTTGAGGCCGCCTCCGAGTCGCGGCCGCTCGACGATGATTTTGGACATATCTTGTCGCACAATCATTATCCTACGCGCCGCGCGCACGTAATCAATCCCTGTACCGCCGGGATGAACCCGGCGGCTCGCGAACGCACGTGCCGCTGTTCCGCGGTGATCGAAAGCCATATCATACGACGATGCGGGGATCCATCGTATGCGCGTGCTGCTGAATGGCGAAGAGCGGGATTTTCGCGGTGTCACATCTTTGCGAGATCTGCTGCGCGAATTGGGCATTCCGCCGCTGCGCGTGGCCGTCGAGCGGAATGAGGAACTCGTGCCGCGGACCGAGTATGATGCCACCCTACTGCAGGATGACGATCGGTTGGAGATTGTGACGTTCGTGGGGGGCGGGTGAGACTTGACCAAATCCTCACCCCCAACCCTCTCCCTGCGAGGGAGAGGGAGTGAGTGACAACAATGGATACGTACAAAGTCGGGCCGTTTGAGTTCAACTCGCGGCTTTTCGTCGGGACGGGCAAGTACGCCAGCTTTGAGCAGATGGTTGCGGCGCTGGAGGCCAGCGGTTGCCAAGTGGTAACCGTGGCGGTGCGGCGCGACGTGCTGACGCCCGAGGGGCGCGCGAAATCGGGGAATATCCTCGACTACCTCGACGCCGAGCGCTACACGATCCTGCCCAACACGGCCGGATGCTTCTCGGCCGAGGATGCGGTGCGCTCGGCCCGGCTCAGTCGCGAGTTGCTGGAAGGACTGGGCAACCCGGGTGCGACGTGGGTCAAGATCGAAGTGCTGGCCGACAAGAAAACGCTGCTGCCCGATCCAATCGGGACGCTCAAGGCCACCGAGCAACTCGTCCGGCTGGGGTTCATCGTGCTGGCTTACACGAATGATGACCCGATTCTGGCGAAGCAGCTCAAGGATGCCGGGGCGACCAGTGTCATGCCGCTCGGGTCGCCCATCGGCAGCGGACAGGGCATCCTGAATCCATCCAACATCGGCCTATGTCTGGAGTACCTCAAGGACGGCGATCCGGATTATCCGGTCATCGTGGATGCCGGCGTCGGGACCGCTTCGGATGTGACGATTGCGATGGAACTCGGGGCTGATGGCGTGCTGCTGAACACCGGGATTGCGGGCGCGAGAGATCCGGTGCGGATGGCGGCTGCGATGGCACATGCGATCGAAGCGGGGCGGCTGGCGTATTTAGCCGGGCGGATTCCGCGGAAGCGTTACGCTAGTGCGTCGTCGCCAACGGAGGGAACGATCTCGCGAGGGACGGTGGTCACAGAGCCCCAGAGCACGGACAAGCGGTAAGGCCGCTTGCCCATGCCACCCTCAGCGCGCGCTTGTTCAGCTATGGATCGTCGCCGGCGCAATCAGATTCTGCTGTGGCTCATCGTGCTGGGGCTGGCGAACTTCGTCGCCTACACATTGATCTACTGGTATCTGGGCGGCGACGCGCGCAATGGTTATTTCGAGAGTGGCCAGTATCACCTGCGCGGGCATTTCTTGCGCGAGCGGGCGGGGAGGCCATCCGATCCGGTGCCGGCCTGGCTGTGGATTTTCAGCTTCGTACATTCCATCACCATCTGGCCGACCATCGCGACCGTGCTGGTCTCGATGCTGATCCTGGCGCGGCCGCACATCATCGCCACCATGAAGTCCGACGCGCGCGTCACCGGCGCCACCTTCGTCACCGTCTGCATGACCGTGATCCTGATGATCACCGCCGCCAGCACGCTCTATTTCCTCTTCAGCTTTGTGGACGCGCTCGTGTCCATCGCCAATGGAGAGAAGTGGGGCATTTGATGGGTTGCCACCAAGACGCGGAGAAGTCCAACCGCCAAGACGCCAAGGACGCCAAGACAGAGCGCCCCGCGCGCGGTGCTACAGGCGGTTCGTTACCGGCGCCGGCCAGGATGCCGGGGAGCCCAGCGAATGCGCTTTATTTCCCTTGGGCGCACCCGTTGCGCGCTTAGTGGCTGCGCGACGTTGACTCGGAGCGGGCGTTCAGGTATCTTCATTGCGGCGAGTGATCCGCCGCCCAACTCCCATCGGTCCACCGCCCTGGGCCGCTTGCGGGGGGCAAAGGAGGGCGCGTCCCTTCCGGATCCGTTGCGGTGTGTTTTCCATTCGGGCTGGCGTCGCCCGTGGGCGGACGGATTGCGCCGGCGCAGCGAATGGAGTTCACCGTGACTACCCAAGCCGATTTCAAACACGCCGTTCGCCAGCGGATGAAGAAAACCGGGGAGCGCTACACCGCTGCCCGGGCGATGCTGCTGCAGTCCGCGAACCGCGCGAATTCAACATCCCCTTCGATCAAGGGCTTATTCCGGGGCTATGCGTCGTTCGGTGGTATTTGCCGCGACACGGGCGCATTGCGCAACACGCTCGCCGCCGCCGGCATCACCGCGCCGCACACCGGCCAGCCGTGTAGCGAAGCGCTCGTGAGCGGGTTATGCGGCGGCGTCGGATTCCTGTATGCGGTCTTCGAGTACAAAGGCATGCCGCCACTGCTGTCCGTGATGTGCCGTTTCGACACCATGCCCGACAGTTACATCGCGGGCGGCATCGAGCGGCTGGGGCTAAAGGTCAAGACAAGCGAGACAGCCAGTGCCACGACGGCGCGCAAGGCGCTCGATGCGGCGATCGCCGACGAGCGCCCGGCGCTGTGCGTCGTCGATTGTGTGGGCCTGGCGGCGGGCGATGAAGGCCCGATGAAGATGTGCGGCATGGCGCCCACCGTCGTCGCCGTCGCGGGTGCCGATGGCGACGATCTGCTCATCGATGACGGCGGCGTGACTCCGCGGCGGATGTCTTTCGAGCAGTTCTCGCGGGCCCGCGCGCTTTACAAGAAGGCGAAAAACCGGCTCATTACCATCGAGACCGCTCCCCAATCGCTCGACCCCACCGCGCCTGTCCGAGCCGCCGTGAGCGCTACGGCCGACCGCTACTTCAACGCACCGTACAAGGGCTTCGCCAGCAACTTCGGCTTCGCCGGCCTGGAGAAGTGGCAGCGTTTGCTGACCGACGCCAAGGACAAGAAGGGCTGGCCGGCGCTTTTTGGCGAGGGCAAGACTGCCTACCTCGCGCTGCGGCGTACCTATGACGGCATCGAGCACGAATTCACGGCCCCCGCCGCCGGTCGGCCGCTGTATGCCGATTTCCTCGGCGAGGCGGCTGCGATCACCGGCGACAAACACTACGCGCGCGCCGCCGATGCCTACCGGCGTGCCGGCGAGGGCTGGCAGGCGCTGACCGACACGATCGCAGCCTGCGGTGATCCGGCCGTCGAGCAAGGCTGCGCGCTGGGCGATTCGGCCCGCGAACTCTTCGACGAGGCCGATTGTCCTCGGCGGTCCGAGGCCGAGACGATCGCCCGCGAGCGCATCACGCTCGCGCAGAGCTGCACGCTGTCGAAGGACCGCGCGGCCGAGATCTTCTCGCAGCTCGCCGAGCGACTGAGCGAAATCATTGCGATCGAGCGCGAGGCCGTGTCGGTGCTGCAATCGCGAGTCGGCCGCGACTCGTAACCATTCACTATTGTTCATGTTCGCGCCGCAAGAGCGTTGCCCTCTCGGCGCTCGACGGTCTTTCAACAAGGAACTGTCTCATGAGAATTCTACGTTCCATCATCGCGGTGATTGCGGCGTACATCGTTATGGCGGTGCTCGGGATGGGATTGTTTTTCGGTCTGGTCCTCGTCCTCGGCAAGGAACGAATCTACGAGGCCGGTACCTTCCGCAGCACGCTGACGGTGAACGTGTTCGCGCTCATATTCAGCGTAGTAATCGCGCTGGTCGGCGGGCTTGTCTGCGTCCGAATCGCGCGCTCGCGCACCCCCGTGATTGTTCTGGCGGGCCTGGTGCTGATCCTGGGGATCGGCGAGGCGCTGGTGAACATGCGCAAGCCGGACCCCGGCCCACGTCCGGCGGACATGCCGCTCACCGAGGCCGTTTCACATGGGAAGGAACCGAACTGGCTGGCGTTGCTCAATCCATTGATCGGCGCAGCCGGAGTGCTGTGGGGCGGGCGACTGCGCGCGCGTCCAGATCATGTGTCGCCAACCTGACGGCGCTGCGCGGCGAAAACTCACTGACCAACGCCCGCCGGTTCCTGGCTTGCGGGGTTTGGACGCTGATTCGCAGCGGTGAGTCTGTGGTATAGTGTTCCGACGCTTCGGAGCTCGGAGAATGACATGGCGGGCCGCGAATCAAAACCGTCGTGCACGAATGATCCTTTACCCGCGCGCGACGCAGAGATCGAGGAAATCGTCTTGAGACTCCATTGATTGCTCTTCGTATGAGGCGTTCGGCCATGGAAGAAATCGATTTCAACAAGCTCTCGACGCCGCTGCGGCCGTTACCGCGCGCAATTC
>DASXUA010000549.1:0-7709 GCA_036505095.1 Phycisphaerae bacterium | reverse complement strand
CGGGCCAACTGTGTGTCTATCTGGATATTACGGAACTTCCGGCGGCCGCCCAGAAGAAGCTCGAAGGCATTCTGGAAATCTACGAGAAATTCCAGGGCGTGGATCCGCGACAGGCGCCGATGAAGATCTTCCCGGCCGTGCATTATTCAATGGGCGGATTATGGGTGGATTACGAGCGCGATCCGGTTACCGACGGCTTGAAGCTGGGCGCGCCGCGCAACCAGATGACGAACGTGCCTGGGTTGTATGCGATCGGCGAGGCCGATTACCAGTATCACGGCGCCAATCGACTGGGGGCGAACTCGCTGCTTTCGTGCATCTTCTCCGGACTGCTGGTCGGTCCCAGCATTCAGACTTACGTCAAGAATCTCAAAGGCGCCAGTGCGGCCGACATGCCGTCGTCGCTGTTCGAGCGCGAGGTCAAGCGCCAGCACGACCTGGTCGATGCCCTGATCAATCGAGAAGGAACTGAAAACCCCTATCAGATTCACAAGGAGCTGGGCGAAAGCATGACGGCCAACGTGACGGTCGTGCGCTACAACGACAAAATCCGTGAGACCTTACACAAGATTGATGAGTTGCAGGAGCGCTCTCAGCGCGCCGTGTTGACGGACAAAGGGCAGTGGACCAACCAGAACCTCAGCTTCACGCGGGCGCTGGGCGATATGTTGGTGCTGGCACGGGTGATCGCGCAGGGCGCGCTGCAGCGCGATGAGTGCCGCGGGGCGCATTACAAGCCCAATTTCGACCTGGTGAATCCGCAGGCCGACGACTCGGCCGAACTGCGCCGGGAGGCGATCGCCTGGTGCCGCACCTTCCGCGAAAAGAACGACAAGTGGCTCCGGACGACCATCGCGGTTCACACATCGGACGGGCCGCAGATGTCATACGAGGCGGTGGACGTTGCGCTGATCCCTCCACGCCCGCGGCTGTATGAAATGAAAGGCGCCGAAGTCATTGCGGAAGTCTGGAACGAAATGGAGCGCTCGCCCGCCGCACCCGGCGAAGCAGGCCGCGTCAGCGAACGCCGGGCAGTGGCCGTTTGAGCGAATGCTCTGCCGCCAGCGGCCGTCGCGGCATCGCCCCGGTTGCCCAGCGCCACCCGCACGGGGCCACGCTACAATAACGGCCCGCCCGGCGAGCCGCCCGGGTGAGTCTGGAGGCTCAACGAATGCCACGCGATTTCAAACTTCCCGATCTTGGCGAGGGAATTCACGAGGCCCAGGTTGTCCGGGTGTTGGTCTCGGAGGGCCAGCAGATCGACGAGGATCAGCCTGTGGCCGAGGTCGAAACCGACAAGGCCGCCGTCGAATTGCCATCGCCGTACTCCGGGACCGTTCAGAAGGTTCACATCAAGGAGGGCCAGACGATCAACGTCGGGGCCGTTCTGATTACCTTCGATGGTGAAGGCGGCGCCGCCGCGCCTAAGGCCGAGAAAGGCGCACGCCCGGAAGCCGGTAAGGCGCAACGGCCGGAACCCCAAAAGCCGCAACGCGCGAAAGCAGAGGAGCCTGAAGAACCAGAAGCTGAAGAACCAGAAGCTGAAGAGGCGCGGCCGGCAAAGGGCGCCCCTGCACCGCAAGCGGACCGTCGCCCGCCGGCCCAGCCTCCGGCGCGGGCACCGGCCGCGCGCGGCGCGGAGCCTGCCACGCGCGCTCCCGAACCAGCGGCGCATCGCACCACCGCGCCGGCCGCCCCGGCTGTCCGCAAGCTGGCGCGCGAAATGGGCGTGGACATCGATAGCCTCGAGGGTACCGGTCCCGGCGGACGTGTGACGCAGCAGGATGTCGAAGCCGCGGCCGCAGGTGCGCAGCGCGGCGCGCCCGCGCCGTCCGCCCGCGCGCCTGCTGCTCCCGCGCGTCCGGCGCCACCGGCCGCCCCGCAGCGCCCGTCCGCCCCGTCCGGCGTGGCGGCCGCGGATCAATGGGGCGCTACGCGCCGCGTGCCGCTCAGTCAGATTCGCAAGACCATCGCGGCCCAGATGAGCCGCTCGGTCTACACCATCCCACACGTGACGCATCATGACGAGGCCGACGTATCCGAGTTGGACCGCCTGCGCCGTGGCTATTTCCGCAAGGACGATCCATCCACGAAGTTGAGTTTCATGCCGTTCATCATCCGCGCGCTGTGTACGACTCTTCGGCAGCATCCAGTCCTGAACGCGAGCTTCGACGGCGAGGCCAACGAGATTGTCTACAAGGACTATTTCAACATCGGCATCGCCGTGGACACGCCACGCGGCCTGATTGTGCCGGTCATCCGCGATGCCGACCGGATGAATATCCTGGACTTGGCCGGAGCGCTGGCGGTCATCGCCGAAAAGGTCCGCGCCAGCCAGTTCACGCTCGACGAACTGCGCGGCGGGACGTTCACCATCACGAATTACGGAGCGATCGGCGGCATCTTCGGCACGCCGATCATCAATTATCCCGAAGTGGCCATCCTCGGCATCGGCCGCGCGCAGCAGCGCGTGGTGCCGCATGACGGCAAGATGGAGATTCGCACGATTCTGCCGCTGAGCGTCTCATTCGACCATCGCGCTACCGACGGCGCCGAAGTCGCGCGCTTCGTCAACGATTTCGCCGCGCTGCTGCAGAACCCCGCGCGGCTGCTCATTTGAATTTTGACGCTGAGACGCTGAGGAATCCAGATCAATTTCTTCTCTGCGTCCGCAGCGTCTCAGCGTCAAACAACATCGCAAGGGAAGATCATGGTTGTCGGTGAGCTGACGCAGGAAACGGATTTGGTCGTGATCGGCGGCGGGCCGGGCGGCTATTCGGCCGCGTTTGCCGCGGCGCAGCACGGCATCAGCACCACCATCGTGGAAGCCACGCCCGCGCTCGGCGGCGTGTGCCTGCACGTGGGCTGCATTCCGTCCAAGACGCTCCTGGCGATGGCCGAGGTGCTGCACCTGGCTGAGGGCGCCAAGCAGTTCGGCCTCGAATATGCGCCGCCCAAGGTGAACCTCGAAGCGCTGCGGGCCTGGAAGAAGCAGGTCATCGATCGTCTGGCCCGGGGCCTGGAGGCCACCTGCAAGAAGCTGAATGTCGAGCGGGTCCGCGGCAAGGCCGTCTTCGAGAACTCGCGGCACCTGGCCATCGCGGGCAGCGACGTGGCCCGCATCAAGTTCAAGCGCGCCATCATCGCCACCGGCTCGGTCCCGATCCGGCTGCGCGGCATCGAAATCGACAGTCCGCGCGTCGTCGATTCCACCGGCGCGCTGGAGCTGGAGGAGGTTCCCCAGCGCCTGCTGGTGATCGGCGGCGGCTACATTGGCCTGGAGCTGGGGAGCGTCTATGCCGCGCTCGGGAGCGAAGTGACGGTGGTCGAGATGCTCGATTCGCTGCTGGCCGGGGTGGACGCCGATCTGGCGCGGCCGCTGGTGAAACGGCTGGAAAAGGAATTCCACGAGATTTGCCTGAGCACGAAGGTCACCGGCATGCGCAACGGCGACAACGCGATCGAGGCGCTCTTCGAAGGCGCCCAGGTACCGAAGACCAAAGTTTTCGAGCGCGTCCTGGTGGCGGTCGGCCGCAAGCCCAACGCCGCCGACCTGGGCCTGTCCAACACGAAAGTGCAGCTCACCCAGCACGGCTTCATCAAGGTTGACGACCAGCTCCGCACCGACGAGGCGCGCATCTTCGCGATCGGCGACGTGGCCGGCGAGCCGATGCTGGCGCACAAGGCGATGCACGAAGGCCGCGTGGTGGCCGACGTGCTCGCCGGGAAGGACGTGGCGTTTGATCGCCGAGCGGTGCCGGCCGTGGTCTTCACCGATCCGGAAATTGCCTGGTGCGGTCTCACTGAAATCCAAGCCAAGGCCGAGAACATCTCCTACGAGGTGCGCAAAGTGCAATGGCCGGCTTCCGGCCGCGCGGTCTCCATCGGGCGTACCGATGGATTGACGAAGATGCTGTTCGATCCCAAGACACAGCGACTGCTCGGTTTGGGCCTAGTGGGCCCGCACGTCGGTGAGATGATTGCCGAGGGCGTGCTGGCCATGGAGATGGCCGCCACGGCCACGGACATCGCGACCGCCATCCATCCGCACCCGACGCTGTCGGAGACGATCGGTGACGCCGCTTACGCGATGCTAGGTGGGGCCGGCGCTCATTGAGTTTTCAAGCTCACCGGTGACGCATGTCGTTCATAAAAATCTTCGCCGACCATATCCAGGCCGAAGGCCTGCTGCAGCGCGATGATCGCGTCGTGGTGGGCGTTTCCGGCGGGCCGGACTCGATGGCGCTGCTGCATGGTCTGGTGGGCCTCAACACCTCGGCCGGTTTCCAACTCGCGTTGCACATCGTGCATTTGAATCATCAGCTACGTGGCGAAGCGGCGGAACAAGATGCCGCCTTCGTACAGGCTGCGGCTGATGATCTGGAACTCTCCAGCACGATCGAGCGCCGCGACATTCGGGCTCTGGCCGGTGCTCAGGGGGCTGCCGAGCACAGCGCCATGGAAGATGCGAGCTGGCTCGGTTACGCCGGCCGCCCGAGTTCCAGCGGTGCGATCGAGGAGACGGCGCGCCGCGAGCGCTATGCGCTCTTTGAGCGCGCCGCGCTGGCCACCGACTCCAACGTGATCTGCGTCGGGCATCAGGCGGATGACAACGCGGAAACCATTCTGCACCGCATCGTCCGCGGCACGGGTCTGCGCGGCATGGCCGGGATTCCAGCCCGTCGCCGGCTGCGCGCCGGCAGTGACATCTGGCTGGTGCGGCCGTTGCTGCGTTTTCCGCGCCGCAAGCTGCTGGAGTTTCTGGCCGATGCCGGTATTCCCTATCGCGAGGATGAGTCCAACGCTTACCCGGCTGCGGCCGACGTGCTGAGCGCCTCGCGGACAACGGCCGAGTTCGGCGGCGGTGATTCAGGACGCCCGGCGCCGATGCGCAACTTCATCCGCAATGTCGCGCTGCCGCTCCTGGAAGCGCAGATCAATCCACACGTGCGCGAGGCGCTGCTGCGCCTGGCCGAACAGGCTCGCTGGGTGGAGGAGCATCTGGCCGAAACGGTGTTGCGGAACTTTGAAACACTGGTCGTCAGCCGCAGCGAGCGCGAGCTGGTGCTTAGCGCACGCGCCCTGGCGCGCCGCAGCCGCATCATTCAGGCCGAGGTGCTGCGGCACGCCATTATCTCGCTGCACGTCGGCGAGCAAGACCTGAGCTTCACGCATCTGTCGTCGGTCTGCGATCTGCTCGCGGGCCGGGCCAGCGGCAAACAGATCAAACTCCCCGGCGGCCTGACGGTGACCAAGCGCTACGATCGGCTGATTCTCAGTCTGCCGGGCGAGCCGTCGCTCGAAACCATCCCGGATGAAATTGCGGTACACGTTCCCGGCCGTACGATCCTTCCGGTGCGGCGCCTGGAATTGATCTGCGCCCTCGAAGAGGGCCGTCCGCCGCCACGCGCCGCGGATTCGTCCGTTCCGCACGAACCGCGCAACCGTCTTGAGGAATCGATCGACTTCGAGCGGGTGCAACTCCCGCTGGTGGTGCGGAAGCGCCGCCGCGGCGAGCGTTTCTGGCCGCTGGGCGCGCCGGGGACGAAGAAGGTTTCTGATTTTCTGATGGATGCCAAGGTGGACCCGGTCGAGCGCGAGCGCGTCGCCATTTTGTGCGATCAGCAGGGTCCGATCTGGATCATCGGCCACCGCATCGACGAGCGCGTCAAGCTCACCGATGCCACGCGCCGCACGCTGCACGTCCGCGTCGCACCGCTGTAGGCACCACCCGCTGGTGCGAGAATCCTTTCTCGCACCCGCTTCAGCGGGAATCCCTTCCCGCGAGTGCGGTCAAGCCCGCAAGTCGGGCCAACAGTGGCATGTCAACTCGCGAGCCAGGCGCGACGCGCCGCCCAGATCATGCTGGCTGGCGACGTGCAGGACTTTCTCGGCAATTCGCCGGTCGGAACGCACCGCGGCGAACAACTCGCGCCAGTCGGGCAGATCGCCGCGCTCCAGAACGCTGTCAATGGCATCCAGGGTCCAATCTGTTGTGTTCAGATGACGGTGGCGCATGTCAGGTCGAGTCCGTGAGCGCGATGCGCTCCCCCAAGAGCGCGCCGAAATGACGACAAATCCCTTCCGTGCGTCGCCACTCGCGCCACTCTGGCACGAGCCCTTTATAGCGCGACAGGTCCGTGCTTTCCAGATCATAGGGCCGCGCTGCGGCCAGAGACTTCGCGACCTCAAGCCGAAGCGATTGGGTCTGTAGGCCCCGATAATCGTCATCCAGCTTGCCGAGCGCGTCGAGCACGACACTCTCCGTCGCGCAGCGCGCCAATGCTGCAAAATCCACGTAATCGCGCAGCGCATTGCGTGAGTACAACATGAAACCCTTCATGCTGATCATCTCCGGCAGGGTGGGAACCACGAGTTCTCCGGTCGGCGTGGCAACGGTGGCGGTTTCGATGGACGTAACGCGGCGCGGCTCGCGCAGGCCGACCGGAACATTATCAATACTGCCGAGGATCAGCACCGGGCGACTAACCCGCGCGGTTTTCCATTCCGGCGCCGCGTTCAGCGCCTGGAGCACCTCGTCAAATCGATCTCGCAGACCGCGCAGCAGGTGATCGGTATCGACGGAAACGCGGTGATGCGCATAGAGCGCGGCGGCAGTCCCCCCGACGGCCACGATGCCTGGGACCAGGTGCTGCGCCTTTACCCCCGCGGCGAGCACGTGCTGCCATAGTTGTGGATCGTCTTGCTCGGGTGCAATCATGGCATTTGATTATAGTGACTGCACGCGTCCGGGCGCGTTCGGCGCGCGATGCGCGTTTCAGCGCATCTCGCTGGTCAGGGGGACGAGGGTGAGGCGTTGCTTGAGGGCGGTCATGGGGAAGTTGCGGCCGGGGCATTCGGTGGGCTTGCATTGGCCGTGGCCGAAGACGCGGCTGATGGGGATGTTGCACTCGGTCATCAGGAAACGGACGAGCTTCGCCAAAGCGGCCATCTGGCCGGCGGTCGGAGCGCTGTTGTCGAAGTTGCCGACCAGGCAGATGCCGATGCCGTGATCGTTGTAGTAGTTGTCGGGCGTCTTGCAGTGGGCGCCGTGCTTCTGCTTGGTCCAGCGCGAGCCGACTTCGATCGCGCCGTTCGGTGTGTCGGTGCCGTTGCCGATCACGAAATGGTAGCCCAACTCGTCCCAGCCCTTGGCGCGGTGGTCGCTGTCGAACTTGCGCGCCCCGCCAAAGGGCGTGGCGCTGTGGTGGACGACGATGCAGGTCCAGCGGTTCTCGACGCCGCCGGGCGGGATCCAGCCCGGCTCGCCGCGCGTCGGGGCGGGCGCGGGCATAGGGGCCGGGACGGCGATGGGCGGCGGCGTGGGCGCCGGGCGCGAGGGATACGTGAGCACCACCGGATCGGGCAACGTCTGGATCACTCCGGAAGTTGGTTGCTGGCAGCCAGCGGCCACCATCAGGACCAAGGGGGCGATCAGACCGAGGATTCGTCGCATCTGAATACTTGGGGCTAGAAACTCGACACTAGAACCGTCCGTGGCCGCTCCTTGCCAATACTGATAATGCTTTCTTTATCGGCGCACGGGTGACCGAGGCTCGAAGGATTTTTCGCGCTGCGGCTCGGCGCGAGTCCGCCACGGCGGATCTGCGACCGCGCCCTCCCGACCCCGGATCATGGGCCGGTAAAAGCCTGCTGGAAGGCGGCCACGTCGAACAGGTCGATGTCGCTGTCGCCGTCGAAGTTGCCCG
>DASXUA010000548.1:0-2686 GCA_036505095.1 Phycisphaerae bacterium | reverse complement strand
ATTGCCCCGGCTTTCTCATCGGCCTCGAGGCCGAGCAGACGGGAACGATCAAGCAGGGCGTGCGCGCAATGTCGGCCGTCTGGCAGACGACGGTGCCGTGGTGCGCGGTGATCGTACGCAACGTCTTCGGCGTGGCCGGCGCCGCCCACCGCAACGGCGCGCGCTACTGCACGCGCTACGCCTGGCCGTCGGGCCGCTGGGGCTCGCTCCCGCTCGAGGGCGGGATCGAGGCGGCGTATCGCGCCGAGATCGACGCCGCGACAGACCCCGGGGCGAAGATGGCGGAGATCGACGAGCGCCTCACCAAGCTCCGCTCGCCGTTCCGCTCGGCGGAGACCTTCTGGATCGAGGAGATGATCGACCCGCGCGAGACCCGGCCGCTGCTGTGCGAGTTCGCGAACCTCGCAGCGCCGCTGCGGCGGGCGGGACGGTCGACGCACCACATGCGGCCGTAGCCAGATTCACGACCGTCACCAACGCGACGTGACTACGACGATGATCTACACCCACGTCTTGAACCACGGCCCCTCAGCCGTGCGCAGCCCAGCCGATCGGATGTTGTCCTCGTGACGTCGGCTGCTTCCCAAGACAGATGCAACGGGATACGCGTCAGGACCGCGCAGCCTATCCGCAGTCGCGGGGACCGCTCCCACCGAACGCAACCGGTTGGATCCAAGAGGCTGATGATCAAAACGACAACGCGACCGCACGTCGGATTAGGCGGCAGAAACTCGCAGGAGTTGCCGTTTACGCAGGTCAGCCTATCCAGCAGCCAAATTCTAGTTCGGCGGCACCGAATAGCGGCCGGGGACAGGGCGTTTGATAAGGTAGCCGGGTGAAGGTTCGTGAAGTGATTCGGACAAGCACCCGACCAAGCCAGGCCGTGTCACCGTCAGCGGCCAACTTGGCGACGACATGCCGAAGGGAACGCTGGCGTCCGTCAAGCGCCAGGCGGGCTGAGAGGAGAAAGATCGTGACAAGGCTGCGGTACCTCGTGCGCATCAACAAAGACCCCGACAGCGATTGGGGTGCCTCGGTGCCTGATTTGCCGGGATGCGTCGTCACTGGTAAGCCAATCGACTCAACCCTCCGGCGCAGCGCAATGGAGTCGGAAGCAGAGGCAGACCATGAGCAGTCCCGATACCGATAAAGTCTTCACTGGTTCAATTCCGAAGCTTTATGAAGCGTATTTGGTTCCGCTGATCTTCGAGCCCTACGCTGCGGATCTGGTGAATCGGCTGGCTTCGAGATCTCTTGCTCGCGTACTCGAAATTGCCGCCGGCACGGGTGTCGTGACTCGTGCACTGGCATCCGGGTTACCTGATCGCGTCGCTATAGTCGCCACGGACCTGAATCAGCCGATGCTGAACCTGGCTTCCGCGATCGGGACCAGGCGCCCGGTGGAGTGGCGTCAGGCGGATGCCATGCAACTGCCCTTCCGGGACGGAACGTTCGACGCCGTTGTGTGCCAGTTTGGCGTCATGTTCTTCCCCGAAAAGTCGATGGCATTTTCGGAGGCACGTCGAGTGCTCAGGTCGGGAGGCGTTTTCATTTTCAACGTGTGGGATCGAATCAAAGAAAACGAATTCGCTGACACCGTGACGACGGCACTCGAATCCCTGTTTCCTGAGGATCCGCCGCGCTTCATGGCTCGCACGCCCCACGGCTATTACGACCGTCCGACCATCGAGCGAGACCTTGCAAACGGCGGGTTCACCGCGTCACCCCAAATCAGCACGATTGCGGCGCGCAGTCGGGCAGAATCTTCCCGGGTCCCAGCGGTCGCGTACTGCCAGGGGACACCGCTACGGAACGAGATCGAGGCGCGCGACGCCTCGCGACTCGGCGAGGCAACCGATCTTGCGGCGGAAGCTATCGCCCAGCGGTTCGGGCGGGGAGCTGTAGATGGCAAGATCCAGGCGCACATTGTCACCATCGAAAACTGACAGTCGCGAATTGTGCGTGTTGCGCTCTAACATGCCGTTCGAGACGGATCTTCGCAAGCAGTGACTGATATGGCTTGGCCAGCGCTTGAGCGGCCGAGCGAGGCCGCTGACCGCCCCCGCGGTTAGCCGGGCATGACAGGGCCGATGCCCGCGCTGTTCATGTACGGCCCAGGCAACGGTATTCAAAAGGAGGATGTGCCATGAAGACCAAAGTAGTCGCGTCCCTCGTCGCCCTGGCAATCGGCTGCCTCGGAGCGTCCACGGGCTGGACCCAGACTGGCGCGCACGTCATGGTCAAGCCGAGCGACCTCAAATGGGTCGATGTGCCGTCCCTGCCGCCGGGGGCAAAAATCGCCGTCATCGAAGGGCCGCCAACGGAGGCGGTTCCCTTTACGTTTCGGCTGAAGTTTCCCGCGGGCTACAAGATCCCTGCTCATTCGCACCCGGCGATCGAGCACGTCACAGTCATTTCCGGCGCGTTCAATCTCGGCACCGGCGACAAGTTCGATGAGACAAAGACCAAGCCGCTGCCGGCTGGAAGCGTTGCGATCATGCAGCCCAAGACGAACCATTTCGGCTGGATGAAGCAGGAGACGATCGTTCAGGTGCACGGGGTAGGGCCGTGGGGCGTCACGTACGTCAATCCCGCAGACGATCCAAGGAAGAAATGACGGCTGTCTGACATCGTTCCAGCGGCGGAGGCGCGCAGTGCTCGCCTCCGCCGCTGAGCGCAACGTGAT
>DASXUA010000547.1:0-14900 GCA_036505095.1 Phycisphaerae bacterium | reverse complement strand
CCCCGCGCCGGATGCCCGACAGAATATTGGCCGTATCCTTCTCGATCCGCATCCGCCCCCCGCGCCCATAACCGCCCTGCCGGCGCGAAAGCTCGCCGTTGATCGTCTCAATGTTAACGCGCACCCCGGCCGGCAGCCCCTCGATCAGCGCGATCAGCGCCTGCCCATGCGATTCCCCCGCGGTCTGATATTCAAGCCGGGACATGACCCGCCCATCATACCGTCGCGACCGGGCTTGTCACCCGCGTTCCGAGTTGTTACCGCCGGGCGTGCTCGAATAGATGGAAGGCATCCGCGCCCCGCACCCGGCTTCGCGGCGGCGACTGGATCAGCCGCAGGCCCACGGACGCGGCGTCTCCGAGGAATTGCTGGCGCGTCGCCGGGCGGGGGCGGCGGTTTGAGGCCCCGTGCAGGGCACTGGCCAGCCAGCGCAGACGGTCGCGGTAGCCAGGGGGATAAAACGACAGCAGCACGTAGCGCCGCGCGACGCGCGCCAGTTCGGCGAACATGCGGGCGCGCGTGGCCGGATCGTGAATGTGATGCAGCATGCGGTGGCAGAACACCAGATCGACGCTGCGGTCCGCCAGGCCGATCGCGGCCGCGTCGGCTTGCACGTAGTAACTGCGCAAGTGTGGATGATCCTCGCGCGCGATTTGCAGCATCGGCAGCGAAGCATCGGCCTGGATCACCCACGGCGCGAACTCGGCCAAGACGGTCGAGAGTCGGCCCGCGCCGCTGGGGAGGTCCAACGCGGATTCCAGCGGCCCGAGCACAGCCAGCAGCTTCCGCAGCACCTCGCGCTCGAGGTGATCCTTGCGCGCACGGCTGCCGCTGGCGAAGCGATCGCGATAGCGCTCCGCTTGCTGGCGCGTCGTGAATCGCGCCCGGAAGACGCTGACATCGGCAGCGGGTTCACTCACGAAGGTGTTTATTCCTTTCGCCACGCGGCAGTCCGGCGCAGGGCAATTGACGGCGCCCGCAGCGCTCGCCTGCGGCTTGCGGCTAAACGTCGCGTGGCACTCGCCCTTTGGGCGGCGCGGACTTCAGTCGCGCGACCAAAGCCTGCACGATCTCGGCCGGCTCGGCCATGCGCCCCATACCGACGGTGCGGCAGGCCATCCAGCCCTCGGCCGGTCCGACGAATACGTATCCCAGCTCGCGCAACTTCTGGACGTTGGCCTGGACGATCGGATTCTCCCACATGCGGTCGTTCATCGCCGGCGCCAGCAGCACCGGCGGGCGGGCGCTGATCACCAGCGTGCTGATCAGATCATCCGCGATGCCGGCCGCGATTTTGCCGATGATGTTGGCCGTGGCCGGCGCGATCAGAAAGCCATCCGCGTTTTCCGTCAGCCGGATATGCTGCGGATCAAAGAAGGCGTCCGGCGACCACAGGCTGGTCAGCACGCGCCGCGCCGACAATGCTTGAAAAGTCACCGGCCCGACGAACTGCGTGGCCGATTCAGTCATGGCCACCGTCACGCCCGCGCCGCGCTGCACCAGGGCTGAGACGATCGCGCAGGTCTTGTAGGCCGCGATGCCCCCGCAGACGGCGACGATCACCTCGTAGCCGGTCAGGTCGTTACTCTTCGCAGGCATCCTCAGTCTCCGCCGCAACCGCCACGACGCCAATCAGAACCGCCAAGACGCCAAGTCGCTGATCCGCCGTGGCGGGGTCGCCAACATTGAGCGTGCGAAGCACGCTCTGCTCACTTGGCGTTCTTGGCGTCTTGGCGGCGGAAATTCCTGGCGGTTTCTGGTCAGGGCTCGCTTTGTCCCGGCGGCGACATTACCGGCACAATTTTGCCTTCCAGGATCTCCTTGACGATGACCTCCATGTCCGTCAGGCCCTTGGTCTCGACCATCGGCCGGGCGCCGCGCATGAGCTGTACCCAGCGCCGCTGAATCAGCGCCGTCAGCTTGAAGCGTCCGCCGATCTTATCGATGATTTCGTCGCTCTTGAGGGATTCGATCATAGTTCGCATATCCTCGCGTCATTACCGCCGGGATAAACCCGGCGGCTCACTCACCACTCACCAGATTGTTTCTCGCGCCGCACGATCTCGCGGATTTCCGCGACGGTCTCGTCCAGCACGTCATTCACCACAAAATGCTGATAGCAGCCACAATCGCGGGCGAAGCCGATTTCGCCGTCGGCCTTCGCCAGGCGCCGCTGAAGCTGCTCGGCCGATTCGGTGCGGCGCCCGGCCAGGCGCGCTTTCAGCGATTCCATGTCGGGCGGCAGCACGAAAAAGCGGATCGACTCCGGCATTTTTCGCGAAACCTGATAGCCGCCCTGCACGTCGATCTCCATCAGCACGTCACGTCCGGAGCGGATCGCATCGAGCACCGGCCGCAGGGGCGTGCCGTACAGATGCCCGACGTACTCGGCCGTTTCGAGGAACTCGCCCGCTGCGCGCCGCCGCTCGAATTCGGCGCGATCGATGAACTCATAACTCCGCCCGCTCTGTTCATCGCCGCGCGGTGGGCGCGTCGTGGCCGACACGCTCCACACCATCGTCGGGTCGGCCTTCAGCAGCGCCTCGCAGATGGAGGTCTTGCCCGCCCCGGACGGGCCGCTGATCACGATGACTTTTCCCTCGCGCGGCACCGGTAGCTTCCGCCTTTGACGCTGAGTCGCTGAGATACTGAGAAGACCTTGTTCCAGTTCTCCGCGTTCTGGGCGTCTCAGCGTCGAAATCAACTATTCCACGTTTTGAACCTGCTCCTTGAGCCGATCGATCAGCCCTTTCATCTCGACCACGCTGCGCGCGATCGTCGCGTCGTTGCTCTTGCTGCCGATGGTGTTGACCTCGCGCAACAACTCCTGTGCGAGAAAATCCAGTTTGCGGCCGGCGTACTCGCGGCTGTCGCACAGCTCGGCGAACTGGTCCAGGTGCGCCGTGAGCCGCGCCACCTCCTCATTGATATCGCAGCGCTCGGCGAAGATCGCCACCTCGCGCATCAGCGTATCGCGATCCAGCTCGATGCGCCCTTCCGAGAGCAGCATCGCGACGCGTGCCTGCAAACGCCGCTGATATTCCTCGACCACCAGCGGCGCCCGCGCCGCGATGCGGAGCAGGTGATCGCGGAGTTGCGCGACACTGGCCAGCAGGTCCTCGCGGATCGTCAGCCCTTCGCGGCGGCGCATCTGCACCAGGCCGTCCATCGCCGCCAGCGTCAGGCGCTCGACCACCTGCCAGTAACGTTGCCGCACGGCCTGATCGAGCTGCGGCGGCTGGCACACGCCGGGCACCAGCAGCAGCGTGCCCAGATCGATGGTGATCGTCGCATCGCCCGGCGGACGCATCGCGCCAATCTGCTCGATGTAGCCCAGCAGCGCCGCGCGATTCACCTCGTACGCCGCGCCGGCCGCGTCGCCGCGCACGCGCAGGCTCAGACTGATACTCCCACGCCCCAGTCGGGTCCGCAGCAGCTTCTCGACATCGGTCTCCATGAACTGCAGCATCTCGGGCAGCTTGATGGAGGCCTTGAAATAGCGGTTGTTGAGACTGCGCAATTCCAGCGCGTACTGCACGCCATCCTCGCTGGCCTGCGCGTCACCGTAACCGGTCATCGAGGCAATCATGCTTACGGATTCGTCCCGGTAGATTCCGGCGGTGTGGGTTCGCTGCCTTCCGGCTGTGGCTGCGATGGGGTGCTCGGTTCCGAACTCTCGGAGGGAGCGGGCGCAGGCGTTTCGTTCGAGGGCGGCGCGGCCGGCGGGATGGCCGCGGGCCCGCTGGGCGAATTGGTCGTACCGCTGGGCGGAAGCTGTGGGCCAACGGGCGCTGGAGCAGCCGGCGGCGGGCTCGCGGTTGGCGATCGCGAAGCCGTCACGGCTGGCGGCGTGAATGCGTAATTCCCAACCACCGCCAGCAGCAGAAAAACAAATGCAAACACAACCGTAATGGCCGTGAAGACGTCGCCCGTCTTGGCGCCAAAGGCGCTGCCGCCGCCGCCGCCGCCAAACGCGCCCGCCAATCCGCCGCCGCGACCCTTCTGAATCAGGATCACCAGGATCAGGAAGATGCATACGACGATGATCCCGAACGTCACCAGGAACTGCGGCCAGGTCATTGCCAGTAAGTTGATCATTTCACTCTCGGTTCTCTTTTGCCTTCATGAACTCACGTTTATCCGCAGGGTGGCACGGCCAAGTCCTCCGCCTCCGTGCGGACAGCCTTACCGCTTGGCCGTGTCCCAAGTCGCGACCACACGGGCAAGCAAAAGACCGCTTGCCCATGCCACCCGGATTATGCCGAAACGGCGGCGGCGGCAGAGATAATAGCCGCAAATTCGGCCGCATCCAAGCACGCGCCACCCACCAACGCTCCATCCACGTCCGGGCAACGCAGCAACCCATCGGCGTTGCCGGCCTTCACGCTGCCCCCGTACAGAATTCGCAGCCCCGCGGCCCGGCGGCTATCGAAAATCGACGCCAGCCGGCCGCGTAGATACGCGTGCACCTCTTGAGCCTGCTCCGGCGTCGCCTGCTGCCCAGTGCCGATCGCCCACACCGGCTCATATGCCAGAACCAGCTTGGCGCTATCCAAATCGGCATGAATGGCTTCATCCAATTGCCGCGAAACGACATTCTGAGTACGCGCGGCGCGCCGCTCCTCGAGCGTTTCGCCCAGACAGTAAATCACTTCCAATCCGGCCGACAACGCCGCTGCCACCTTCCGCCGCAGCAATTCACGTGTTTCGCCGAATCCATGCCGCCGCTCGCTGTGCCCGATGATCACGTACGCACAGCCGGCCGCCTTGAGCATGGGCGGCGAGATCTCGCCCGTGAATGCGCCCTGCGGCTCGTAGTGACAGTTCTGCGCGCCGAGCTTGATCGGCGTGCCGTCGATCTCCTTGCCCATCGGATAGAGCAGGGTGAACGGCGGACAGACGGCCACATCGACCGGCCATGACCCGTCGAAACGCTCGCGAATGCCCTTCATCAGGGCGCGCGCCTCCGCCAGCGTATTGTGCATCTTCCAGTTGCCGGCGATCAGCTTGCGTCGCATCTGAGGTCCTGTAGCGTCGGGGCTTGTCCCCGGCGTCGTCCACACGAACCGAACCGCACGTCACCGCGCTGCGCCGCCCACGAGGGGCGACGCTACACCGTAGTGGCATGGGCATCCTGCGCGTGCCCGGCCTGAAGAGCCGTACTATGTCCTGAACCCTGAACCCTGAACCCTGAACCCGGCTTCGCCTGCCAATCCGTTATCCGATGGCCGACGATTTCAGCGATCGCGCGCAGTTCATCCATGAGCGCCGCGAAGTTGGCCGGCATCACCGCCTGCGGGCCGTCGCAGAGAGCCCGATCCGGGCAACTATGCACTTCGACAATCACGCCGGCCGCACCCACTGCCACCGCCGCCTTCGCCAGCGGCGGAACCAGGTCACGTTTACCGGCGGCGTGCGATGGATCGACGAATACCGGCAGATGCGTGCGCTGCTGCAGGATCGGCACGGCCGACAGGTCCAGTGTGAAGCGCACGTCTTCCGCGAAGGTCCGAATCCCGCGCTCGCACAGCATCACGCGATGATTCCCCTGGCTGAGCACATATTCGGCGCTCATCAACAGTTCATTCACCGTGGCCGAGAAACCGCGCTTCAGGAACACCGGCTTATTGGTCCGCCCCACCTCCATCAGCAGGTTGAAGTTGTGCATGTTGCGCGCGCCGATCTGCAGAATGTCGGCGAACTCGGCCACGATGCCCACGTCGCGCGGATCGGTGACCTCGGTGACGGTCGGCATGCCCAAGGTCGCGCCGGCCTCTTTGAGCCACTCCAAGCCTTCACGTCCCCTGCCCTGAAACGAGTACGGCGAGGTGCGCGGCTTGTAAGCCCCGCCCCGCAGGATGGTCGCGCCGGCCGACCGCACCAACCGCGCCACTTCGAACAACAGTTCACGGCTTTCGATCGCGCACGGTCCGGCGATCACGTTCACGTGCGGTCCGCCCACGCGCACCATGCCGATATCCAGAATCGTGTCGGCCTCTTGAAACTCGCGCGATGCCAGCCGATAGGGCACGCCGATCGCCAACACTTGATCCACGCCCGGAAGCTGCTCGAGCTGCTGTCGCACATCGAGCGCCCGCGGACCGACCGCGCCCACAATGGTGCGGAACTCGCTCTGCGAGACCTGCGGCGCCAGCCCCAGCTCGACGATGCGATCCACGACGCGATCGCGATCGTCATCGCCGGCCGTTGATTTCAGTACGACGATCAAATCCACAAATAGGACCTATATGACCGATTGGACCTATTCGCCGACATAGGTTCCAATCGGCTCGCCCGTCACCACGGCCCGCATATTCCCCGGCTTCTTGAGGTTGAAGACAACGATCGGGATGTGGTTGCGCTGACACATATCCACGGCCGACAGGTCCATCACCTGCAAACGCTGATCGATGACCTGGTTGAATGTGAGCCGCGCGTACATCTTCGCGTCCGCATTGCGCACCGGATCGCTGGTGTAGACTCCGTCGACCTTGGTGGCCTTAAGCACGACTTCGGCTTTCAGCTCCGACGCCCGCAGCGCCGCCGCGCTGTCCGTCGTTACGAACGGGTTACCCGTACCGCCCGCAAAGATCACCACGCGGCCTTTCTCCAAATGCCGCAGCGCCCGCCGACGAATGAAGCTTTCGCACACCCGCTCAACCACGATGGCGCTCTGCACGCGCGTCTGCACGCCCAGTTTTTCGAGCACCTCCTGTACGGCCAGGGCGTTGATCACCGTCCCCAGCATGCCCATGTAATGCCCGGTGGCTTCCTCGATCCACGATTCCTTGGCGATGACATTGCCGCGGACGATGTTGCCGCCGCCCACCACCACCGAAAGCTGCACGCCTAAATCAGCCACGAGCTTGATCTCGCGGCCGATGCGCTGCAGTTCCTCGCCGTCGATACCGAACCCGCCGGGCCGGCACAGGCCTTCGCCGCTGATCTTCAGCAGGACGCGTTTGTACTTCGGTTCAGCCATCGACTCACATAGGACGCGCCGTTCAGCGCATCCGCCGCGGCGGATTGCGGCTAAACGTGCGATACCGCGCGCGCGATTAGCCGCCGACCTTCATGATCACCAAATCGGTCACCGCATTCACGCCGGCCGCCTTCAGCACATCTTTCACCCGCTGGCTTTCGTAATCGGGCTTGACGTGCTCCTGCTCCATCAGGGCCTTTTCCGTCAGGAACGCGTTGACCTTGCCCTCGACGATCTTCTCGATGATCTGCGGCGGCTTCTTCTCTTCGGTCGCCACGTCACGCGCGGTCTTGCGCACGCGGTCCACCTCGGCGGCCGGTACGCCGGCGCGATCGATCGCCAGGGGTTTGGTGAACAGGGCATGCTGGCACAAATCGACCGCCACGGCCTCGCTGGCCGGCCGGCGATCAAGCGCCACTACCACACCGCTCTTGCCGTCGTGATGCACATAGCTCGCCAGGTACTCGCCCGTGATGCGGCGGCAGCGCACCAGTTTCATCTGCTCGCGCAATTTGCCGTACACTTCCACGAGCTGATCGGCCAGCATCCGTCCGTCCGCACATTTCATCTCCAGAATCGCTTCCGGCGTCGGCGCCGCCTCGGTGTGGTCGGCCACTGCCCGCGCCATCTTGTTGGCCAGCGCGACGAACACCTCGTTCTTGGCGACCGGCGCAGTTTCACAGCGCAACTCGATCATGCCGCCCACCTTACGGGCGTCATTGAGGTATACCGCGATGCGGCCCTCGCCCGTTTGCCGTTCGGTGGTCGTGCCCATTTTGCCGCGGTACTTCCGCTGCAGGATTTCGATCGCCTTATTCTGATCGCCGCCCGCCTCAACCAGGGCGTTCTTGCAGTCCATCATGGACGCATCCGTCGCGGCCCGAAGCTCTTGCACATCTTTGGCCGTAATCGTTGCCATCGTCTATTTCTCCGTACTGTCTCTCAGAATCGTGTGGCGACAGGTAGACCCCGTCGCGAGGCCGACCGTTTTGTGACCAGGAAGATTCCGCCACCGATGCGGGAAGCCCGGCCGCCGCATAGGCAGCCGCCACGCAGCCACTCTATTGTAGGACGCCCGCAAGGCACGCCGGCGCCGCCACTCGGAATGGAAATCAGAGACTGGCCCCGGACTTCGCCGCCGTCGTGGCCACTTCCGCGGCGCTTAATTCGGCCGGCGGGGCCATCTCGGGAATTTTCATGCCCTCGAATTCCGCTTCCGACATGGCGCTCATGGGCCGGCGCACGCGCCGTTGCCCGGCGCCCTCCTCCGCTTCGGAAGCTTCCCCGGCACGCCCCTTGCGACCCTCCAGTGCCGCGTCGGCCAGATGCGACAGCACCATGTCGATCGAGCGGATCGCGTCATCGTTACCGGGGATCGGCAGATCCGCGAAATCGGGATCGGAATCGGTGTCGATCAGGCACACCGTCGGGATCCCCAGTTTTTTCGCTTCGCGCAGCGCGTTATGCTCGCGATGCACGTCGATCACGACCAACGCCCCCGGCAGCCGCGTCATGGTCCGGATGCCCTCCAGGTTGCGCGTGATCTTCCGCCGCTCGCGGGAATCGCGCGACTGCCGCTTCTTGCTGTAGCTGGTGGTCTTGCCGCTGGCGGTCTCGGCCTCGAGCTCCTCCAGGCGGGCCAGCCGCGACCGGATCGTTCGAAAGTTCGTCAGCGTGCCTCCCAGCCAGCGCTCGGCCACATAGGGCATGCCCGCCCGTTTGGCACTCTCAATGACCGAATGCCGCGCCTGACGCTTCGTTCCCACGAACAGCACATCCTCACCTTTGGCCACCACCTGCGCGATGAACTTCTTCGCCCGAAGCAAGCCTTTGACCGTCTCGCGGATATCGATGATGTGAATCATGTTCCGCTTGCCGAAGATGTAGGGAGCCATCTTCGGGTTCCAACGGCTCACGCGATGACCGTAGTGAATTCCTGAGTCTATGAGTTGACGCACCAACTCCGAAGCCAAAGATACACCTCCTCGTTAAAGCCCGTTTGATTGAGGTCGTAACGTACGACTCGAAACCAGATTAGGATACCACCGATTGGCGGATGTTCAACCTCAGCCCTTGCGGATTTCCGGATGAGGTGAGTGCCCAAGGCCCTCGGGGGACACCACCTTTCACGTTTAGCCGCAAGGGCCCCTCCACGGCGGGTAAACTGCGGCCCGCGCTACGGCTGGCGAGGGGCGAGGAGCGCCGAAAATGCCCCTTCAACGTATTTCGGGGCAGTTCGCCGGGTTAGCAGCGGGCGCAGCGCATCCGCCGCGGCGGATTGCGGCTAAACTTGGCGCGGAAGCGCCCTAAACATTTGCTGACAAGAGGCTTACGTGCGCCCATCCCATCAAGATTCGCGGCGGTACTTCATTAGCGCGGCTGAGCAAAGCGCAGATTTGTTGGGCGCTGGGCTGATCCAGGCCGTCGCCCGTTTTGATCCGCACACGCGCTTCGTGGGATTGGCCGGATCAGCAATGCGCGCCGCAGGCTGCTGGCCGATCGACGACCTCACGGTTCACTCCGCTATGCTGTTCGGCTTGCTTGGCAACGCGGCGCGGGCCGGACGCGCATTGCAGCGCGTCAACCGCTACCTCGAGCGGTTCGCCTTCGATGCGGCCGTCCTGATCGATTCGCCGGTACTGCATCTGCCCTTGGCGCAACGCCTCCGCGCGCGCGGCATTCCGGTCCTGTATCACGTTGCTCCGCAACTCTGGGCCTGGGGTGCGCACCGTATTCATCGCGTCCGACAGAACGTGGACCGCATGGCCGTGCTGCTCCCCTTTGAGGAGCCCTATTTTCGAGATCGCGGCGTGGACGCCACGTTCGTCGGCCATCCACTGTTCGACCGCCTTCGCGCCGAGCCCGTCGATCCGGCCGACATCGCGGCGCTCCGCGCGCGCGGGAACCCGGTCGTGGCGCTCTTGCCCGGGTCCCGGCGGCACGTCGTCCAGGAAGTTCTGCCGGGCCAATTGGAAGTAGCGCGCGCGATCGCGGCCCGGTTCCCCGGCGCGCATTTCGCCGTCTCCGTCGCGAATCCGCAGGTGGCACCGCTGATCGAGACGCGCGCCCGTTCAGGCTTGTCGACCTCGTTGCACGCCGGGCGCAACGGGGCGCTGCTCAGCGCCGCCGACCTGGCACTGGTCGCCTCCGGCACCGCCACGCTGGAGGTGGCGTTTTACGGCACGCCCATGATCGTCATGTACAACAGCTCCCCCTGGGCGTACCGACTGTTTGGCCGCTGGCTGATCGGCACCCGTCACTTGTCACTGGTAAACATCCTCGCCGAGCGCGCTGTGGTCCCCGAGTTCATGCCGTATTATCGCGCAACCGAACCGATCGCCGCCGCCGCCCTCGACCTGCTCGAATCCCCAGCACGCCGGCAGGAGCTTTCCGCGCGGCTTCGCGCGCTCATCACGCCGCTGGCGCGCCCCGGCGCCTCCGAGCGCGTCGCCGAGATCCTGCTGTCCATGTAGCGTATCTCGAATACCCAAGCGTGCAGCCATTCAGAACCGCGACCGTAAGGGAGCGCACCTTAACGCTCGCTGACGCTCGCGGCTCTGAACCGGATTCGCAAAGCACAGCAATTGGATTATACTATCCAGATCATGACCAACGTCGCGATCGAAATGAGAGACGTCGTCAAAGTCTACCGCAAGGGCCGCATCGACATTCCCGTGCTGGACGGACTCGATCTCGAGATCGAAGCCGGCACGTTCGTGGCCCTGATGGGGCCTAGCGGGTCTGGGAAATCGACCTTGCTGCACCTGATTGGCGGCCTGGACTCACCCACCTCCGGATCCGTCCGCGTGCACGACACGCAGCTCGAGGACTTGAACGAACGGCAGCTCACGGCTTGGCGCAGCCGGCACGTGGGTTTCGTGTTTCAGATGTTCCACCTGGTGCCAGTGCTGACGGCCGCACAGAACGTCGAGCTGCCCTTACTGCTTTTCAAAATGTCGGCGCGTGAGCGGCGCGAGCGCGTCGCGACGGCCCTGAACGTCGTTGGTCTGGGCGACCGCACGGACCATCGCCCCAATCAACTCTCGGGCGGGCAGGAGCAGCGCGTCGCGATTGCCCGCGCGATCGTGACCGACCCGGACGTAATCCTAGCCGACGAGCCAACGGGCGACCTGGACGCGCGAACCTCAGAGGAGATTCTCAGCCTGCTGAACCTGCTGAACTCGGATTTTGGCAAGACCATCCTGATGGTCACGCACGACCCGCGCGCCGCGGTCCACGCCCGGCGCCGTCTGCATCTGGACAAGGGCGTGCTGGAACGGGATGAAGCCCACGCGCCGGCCGCGGTGGCCACGGCGCGCTGATCGGGTGGCACGGTCTGGCGCAGCTAGGCCGTGGCTCTGTCGTAAACCTAAGAATTATGACTACGCGTTACGTTCTGTGGCAGAACCTCCTACGCAACCCGCTGCGGACGATCTTGACGGCGGTCGCCTTCGCGCTGCCAATGGCCATCTTCGTCGCCGCGATCTCGCTGGTGTCAGCGCTCATCGAAATGGGCAAGGCCAACGAGCGGCAGTTGCGCCTGGCCGTGCACCACAAGACCACTATCGTCAATCTCTTGCCTGAAGCTGTGCGGAGGCGGGTCGAAGGCCTCGATCCGCAGCACCAGCGCCTGACCGCCGTCTGTGGCATGCGCTGGTTCGGCGGCAAAGTGCCCGACACGCAAAATACCCTGACCAGCCTGGCGGCCGACCCCGACACCTTTCCGCTGGTCTACAGCGATGCGGACATGACGCCGGACGAGACGGCCGCCTGGAACCGCGACCGCCGTGCCTGCGTGCTCGGCTTCGCGATCGCCGAGCGCTATCGCTGGAAATCCGGCGATCGCATCGTGCTGGTCAGCACGGTCCCGCCGTATTTACAACTGGAGTTCTACGTCGCCAAAGTCATGACTGCCAAAACGCAGGCGAATTACTTCTACTTCCGGCGGGACTATCTGACCGAATCACTGAAGGAGGCCCTCCCCGGCCTGGCCGATGCCGCTTCACGTTGCAATATCTTTTGGATCAAGTGCAACAGCGCCGCCGACTTGCACAGCCTGCAGGGCGAAATCGACGCCCTGTTCGCCAATACGCCGGATGAAACCAAGTCGGAAGACGAAAACGCCTTCGGCGCCAACTTTACGCAGGCAGCCGGGGATATTCCCGGCCTGATGCGCGCCATGGCTATGGTGGTGGTGTTCGTCATCGCCCTGGTGGCCGGCAACACCATGATGATGAGCTTCCGGGAGCGGACGCGCGAGCTGGCAGTCTTCAAAGCCATCGGCTTCCAATCGCGCCGCGTGTTCTTCATCGTTCTGGCCGAGAGCCTGTTGCTGGCCCTGCTTGGCTCACTCTTGGGCGTAGTGCCGGTCTCGGCGCTGCTCTGGTTTTTCCCGGTGCGCGGCTTGGGCTTCGGGCCCATCAGCGCTCTGGAGATTTCGCCGTTTGCCGTGATCGGATCATTGGCGATGGCCATGATGATCGGTCTGGCCGCCGGGTTATGGCCGGCGTATCAGGCCGTTAGGCTGCGAACCGTAGATGCGCTGCGGCGCGTGGCATAGGAGGTTGCCGAATCCGATTTGCCTGGTACGCGTTCCGGGACGCCGCGAATTGGAAATCGGAAATCGGAAATGACGATGGCGCTCCCACTCAGCTACAACTGGCGTAATCTCTTCGTTCGCAAGACCACCACATTGCTCACCGTGCTGGTCATTGCGGCCGTCGCCGGCGTGCTGACCTGGATGTGGGGCTTCGCCGGCGCGCTCCGCCGCTCACTGGCAGTCGCGGGCGATCCGCATACGCTGATCATAATCAAGAACGGCGCCACCTCAGAAAGCAACAGCGCGGTCAGTATCGAAGATTACAACAAACTAAGCCAGCTTTCAGACATCGCTCACGACGCGGCTGGCGAAATCCTGCAAAGCCCCGAAATGATGGTGCAGGTGTCGCTGCCGCGCGTGCGCGATCAGGGTCGCACGTTTGCAAACGTGGCAGTCCGCGGCGTCACGTTCGCGGCCTTCAAGGTGCACCGCAACGTGCGTCCGCTCGGCGCCGTCTTCGGCACTGGCGTGCCGGAGGTGATCGTGGGGCAGGCAGCCGCTCAGCAATTCGACATCAAGATCGGCGACACGCTGAGCCTGGGCTATGGCGGCGATCGCGGCTACAAAGTCGTGGGCCTCTTCTCGGCCGATGGTGGTCCGCTGGAAAGCGAAATCTGGGGCTATCTGCCCGCGCTAATGAATTCCTACAACCGCACCATGTATTCCTCCGCCAATCTGCTGCTGACGCCGGGCACTGATCCCCAACACACCGTCGAGCAGATCAAAGGCCCGGCCATCCAGCTCACCGCCATCCCGGAGCCGGAATACTGGCAAAGTCAAGCCGCTTTCATCCGCGTCTATCTGCGGATTGCGTACGCGCTGGTGGGCATCATGGGGGTCGCGGCGATCTTTTCGATCGCCAACACAATGTTCTCTTCGGTCGCCGGCCGCACGCGCGAAATCGCCATGCTGCGCACCATCGGCTTCGGCGGCCGGCAGATTCTGCTCGGCTTCCTGATCGAAGCCGTCTTCCTGGCCCTCATGGGCGGCGCGCTCGGCTGCCTCGGCTGCGCCGCCTGGCTGCGCTTCGTTGGGAGCACCAAAGACATGTTCGGCGCCACCACCTTCACCACGCTGGCCTTTCAGATTCGCCTGACGCCGATGATCATCGCCGGCGCCCTGCTGGCCGTGAGCGCCGTCGGTATGCTCGGCGCCTTGTTTCCCGCACGACGTGCCGCGCGGGTGCAGGTAGTCGCCGCGCTGCGAGAGCCGTAATCAGAACCCCGCCCGCAAGGGCGGGGCCGAACCGCGCACGGATAAGGTTCTCGAATGAAACTCCGCCTGCTCTATCTCTATCGCAACCTCACCCGCAACCGTTTGCGAAGCCTGCTGACGTGCGCCGCCGTGGCGTTGCCGATTGTGATTTACGTCCTCTCGACGGCCGTCGTCGCGGGCGTGCAGCACTTCCTTGACAACTCGGCCAAGCAGCTTCGCCTGGCCGTCACTCAGAAGTCCTCCATCGCCAACCCGCTGCCGGTCGGCTACAAGAGCAAGATCGAGGCGCTCGATCCGACCGGCGAACGCATCGTATCGGTTTGTGCGCTGCGCTGGATCGGCGGCAAGGTCGAGAACAGTTCGGTGCCACTCTCTACGCTCGCTGTGGATCAGGACACCTTCGTGCAAACTTTTCCCGAGTATCAGCTCACCGCCGACGAAATCGCCGCCTGGCAGCGCGATCACCAGGCCATCGTTATCGGCCGCGCGATCGCCGGGCAGATGGGCTGGAAGGTCGGCGACCGCATCACCATCCGCCCGTCGCTGCCGCCCTACACACCGATGGAATTTCACGTGGTCTCGACGGCCCCGCTCGCCCAGGACCCCATCACGAACCTATTCCGCCTCGACTACCTGCAGGACGAGCTGCGCCGCGTGCAACTGCACGACGATTGGGTCAGCTTCTTCTTCGTCAAATGCGCCACCAAGGCCGACGTGGATTACTTCCGTATGGCCATCGACGAGAATTTCGCCAACTCGCAGGACGAGACCCGCACCCAGGACGAAAAGTCTTTCATGACCGAGTACATCAATCAGCAGTTCAATCTGCCGCGCAACCTGAAGATCCTGTCGGCGGCGACGGTATTCGTGGCGATCATGGCCGCCGCTAATACCATGAGCATGAGCTTCCGCGATCGCACCCACGAATTCGCCACGCTGAAGTCGATGGGTTTCGGCCCGCGGTTCGCGTTCCTGCTGATTCAGTCCGAGAGCCTCTTATTGTGCGCGCTGGGGGGGCTGCTGGGAGCGGCCGGACCCTACATCGCGTTTATGCACACGCCGCTCAAGGATTTCACGCTGCCGATCATCGTCCACCTGGAGATC
>DASXUA010000546.1:0-19506 GCA_036505095.1 Phycisphaerae bacterium | reverse complement strand
GGCGGCCGCCTGGCCTTTGTGGATGCGGCCGAAGTGGCCCAGGATCAGCATGTGATCGAAAATGCGCGGATCGTCCGTGATCGCCACGCCGCCTTCGCCGCCATCGACCGCCTTTGAGGCATTGAGGCTGAAGCAGCCGACGGCGCCCCACGTGCCGACCGACTTGCCTTTGTACACCGCGCCGTGCGCGTGCGAGCAGTCCTCGACCACCGCCAGGTTGTGCCGATCGGCGAGCGCCATAATGCGGTCCATCTCGGCCGGGTTGCCCCACACGTGCACCACGCAGATGGCCCGCGTGCGCTGGGTGATCTTGCGCTCGACGTCATCCGGATCGATGGTGAGCGTGCGCGGGTCCATGTCGGCGAAAACAGGCGTCGCGCCGCACTGCAACACGGGCGTCACGCTGGCGTGCCAGGTATACGACGGCACAATGACTTCGCTGCCCGGTCCGACGCCGACGGCGAAATAGGCGCTGTGCAGCGTGGCCGTGCCGTTGTTCATCGCCAGGGCGTAGTCCGCGCCCGTCAGTTGCCGGAAGGCATTCTCGAACTTGCGGATGATGCCCGAGCCATCACCGATGGTCGTCTTGCCGCGCGCGATGCGCGGCAGCATGCCCAACACATCGCCCGTCATCTGCACGGCTTTCGTCACGCGCGCGACCGGGCCCGGAAAAAAGCCGCGCACCGCGCGGCGACCACCTTCGATGGCCAGCTTGGGGGTTTTCATGGATTCTGTCTCTCGGAACGGCATCAACTCACGGCCCGGCCGCAATGCGGGGCTCGGCCCCGGCCTTCCGGCCGGGGTTCTGATTACACCAGCGCGGGCTCCGCGTGCTTGGGTGCCGACTGCTCTTTAATGTTGCGCACGCCATGATAGAGCCGGCTGGTTTCATCCAGCGGCAGCGCGACGATCTCCTTCGTCAGCGCCGATTCATACAACGCTGCCACCAGTTCCAACGAACGTCGCGCTTCACGCGGTGGCACCGGCGCCTCAGTGCCGTTTCTGACAGCCTCCAGAAACTCGCGCACGTAGGGCGCATGGCCCCAGTGCGCCGGGGGCGCCCAGGCTTTGCGCTTCGACTTGGACACCAGCTTCTGAAGGCTCATCAGCAGCTTGTTCGGATCGCGCGGCGGCGCGGGAACTTCCTTGTAAGCCAGCGCGTGCAAAGCCTTGCGAGCGGCCGAGCCGCGCGCGTCGATACGAAACTCGAACGCCTTTCCATCCGGATCGCCGCCGACGCGCATGGCCGCGTTCTCTCCCAGCACGTCGATCGTGAATTGCTTGCGATGCGCGCATACCGTGCAGTCGATGGTCGCGATCGCGCCACTGGCGAACCGCGCCCAGCCCGTGATGCTGTCCTCGGCTTCGATGGGCTGCACGAACGTATCCATGACGGCCGAAACCTCGACCGGCTCGCCCAGAAATGAGATCAGCGCATCGGTCTGATGGATCGCTTGATTCACCAGCACGCCACCGCCGTCATTCTTCCACGAGCCGCGGCCCGGCACGTTGGTGTAGTACGCCTTCTCCTTGCGCAGCCAGACGCACACCTTGGCCATCAGGATACGACCGACGTGCCCCGCCTCGATCATGCGCCGCACGCGCCGGTGCGACGGGTCCGAGCGGAGTTGAAACACAAACGACACCTTCGACTTGGCATGCTGATCGGCCGCAGCCACGATCGCGTCGGCCTCCGCCAGCGTGGTGGCCATCGGTTTCTCGCACAGCACGTGCTTGCCCGCGCGCAAGCAGTCGATCACCACCGGCGCGTGGAAGTTGGCCGGCGTACAGACGCTCACCACTTCGATATCGTCACGGGCCAGCAGCGGCCGATAGTCGTCATAGGCCTGCTCAAAGCCGTAAAGCTCTTTGGCCTTCTCGGCGCGGTTCAAAGCGATGTCGGCCACGGCCACCAGTCGCGCCTGGTCGCGCAGTGCCCGATACGCGGTCGCATGCCGCTTAATGATATTGCCCGCGCCAATGATCCCGACGCCCAGGGGTCGTGCTTCCATCCGTTTCTTTCCTTTAATCTGCCGCGCCATCGGCAGGTTTCGAGGCGCAGAGTCTACTGCCAAGAAAGCCGATTTGCAACGATCGCAGCCGACCGCTATATAACCAGGCATCTCTCGCGTTTGCTCAATGATTGGACGCCCAGACGCGGAGACGCTGAGCAAGATTCTTCAATACTGTCGCTCAGCACCTCAGCGTCTCAGCGTCCCCGTTTGGGTAAGGAGATCGCGCGTTTGCAAGCGGGCGAGCCGGAAGCAACGGTGCCTTATGCTGCTCCGCCGCGGGATTTTCCGCCGCTGGCGCAGCGCGTCCTGATCATCGGCCTGGACGGCGCGACTTTCGACGTGCTCGATCCGGTGATGGCCGCCGGGCTGATGCCGCGCCTCAAGGCGGCGATCGACTCGGGCGCGCGCGGCCTGCTGCGCTCGACGATTCCGCCTCTGACGCCGGCGGCGTGGACGACCTTTCAAACCGGGCAGCAGCCGGGCCGCCACGGCATCATCGACTTCGAGCAATACGACAATCGCACGGGGCACATGCAGTTCAACAGCACGCGCAGCCTCGATCATATCCGCAACATCTGGCAGATCCTGACGGATCGCGGGTTGCGCGTTGGCTGCGTCAATATCCCCATGACGTACCCGGTCATTCCAGTGAACGGCTTCATGGTCAGCGGCTTCGAGACGCCCAATACCGATTCCGACTTCGTGTATCCACCGGAACTGAAGGGCGAAATCCTGGCGCGCTGGCCGGATCCGACCGTCACGATTTCATGGAAGCGGAAGGCTCTGGGCGGCATCGAGCTATTCCAGAAAAATCTGGACTACATCTCCAACAGTTTCCATCAGGGCGCGGCCATGAGCGCCTGGCTGGGCGAGAAATACGGCTGGGACGTGCTGATGGTGGTGCTGAAGATGGTGGACAACCTGCAGCACAAGACCTGGAAGTACCTCGACCCGCGCTGGCCTAACCGCGATCGCCCCCGTCGCGAACGGGCCAAGCAATGTTTTGTTGAACTGGACAAAGCCATCGGCAAGCTGCTCGATTACGCCACGTCGAAGGGCGCCAGCGTGATGATGGTCTCCGATCACGGCCACGGCAGTCTTGAAGGTCAGGTGCAGCCCAATTTGCTGCTGCAGCGCTGGGGATATTTGGCGCTGAAGGGCGGCGGCTCGCAGGGCGCCACGCGCGGCAAGTATCTCCTTGAGCGGATGTTCGGCAAAAGGCGCTCGTGGAAGCACACGCTGGATATCGAAGCCGATCTGGCGGTTGATCACGCGCGCACGCGGGCGTGTGTCATGCACGCCGGCAATGCCGCGTTCGTTTACATCAATCTCAAAGGCCGGCAGCCGACCGGCATCGTCGATCTCTGCGACTATGAACCACTGCGCGCTGCGTTGTCCGAGCGCTTCCAGAGTCCCGAATGCCGCATCCGCAATCCGGAAGGCAAGACGATTGAGCTGTTCCCCGGCGTCTACAAACCCGAAGAAGTTTACGGCTGCACGCGGGATGAACAGCCCTGGCTGCCCGACCTGCTGCTGATTCCGCACGACACGCTGGCCGTCGTCCGCAAAATCCGCGGCCGCAGCGTGGTGCGCTGGTCGCCGTATCGGCGTCTGGAAGGCACGCATCGGCACGACGGTATCTTCATCGCTACCGGGCCGGGCATCGCGCCGCAGCGCACGCTGAAGGCCGGCATCATCGACTGCGCTCCGACTTTGATGGCCATGCTGGGTTTGCGGATCCCCGCCGAGATGACGGGGCGCGTCATTACGGACGCGTTCGATCGCACGCCGGTCGTCGAAAAGCAAGTGAGCGCCGCCACCATCGCCGCCGCGCACAGCCGGGCGCCCTCGACGGCCGAATCGGAGGTATACTCCGAAAGAGAGTTGCAACAGGTGACCGAACGCCTTTCTGATCTCGGCTACTTGGAATAGTCAGAACCCCTTACGCAACTGGGGGGTGACTTTCGCAGGCGTGGATCGTGGAATGTCGTAACTCACCCCGTCCTCGCGGACGGGGTTCTGAAGGGCCAATCCGGTGCAGGAATACCTCGATCTCGTCCGGCTGGTGTTGAAAGAGGGCGTGCGCAAGCCCTCGCGCACCGGCATCGATACCATCTCGTACTTCGGCGCGTCTTACCGCGTTGATTTGGCAAAAGGCTTTCCGCTGCTGACGACCAAGAAGATGCAGTGGAACAGCGTGCTACGCGAGCTGCTGTGGTATTTGTCGGGCGAAGACCACATCCGCAACCTGCGTCAGCACACCAGAATCTGGGACGCCTGGGGCGACGAGACCGGCAAGCTCGAAACGGCCTACGGTTACTTCTGGCGGCATTTCCCGAGTGCGAAGCGCGACGCGTCCGGCAATTGGCAGGTCACCGAGATCGACCAGATTCGCTACGTCATCGACACGCTGAAGCGCGAACCCACCAGTCGCCGCCTGGTTGTGACCGCCTGGGAACCGGGCAATGCGCAGCGCAGCAAGCTGCCCCCGTGTCACTATACGTTTGCGTTCCAGGTTCTCGGTAACCGGCTCAATTGTCATCTCAGCCAGCGCTCCGGCGACATCGCGCTGGGAATTCCGTTCAACCTGGCGGCCTACGCAGCGCTCACACAAATGATCGCCCAAGAAGTGGGTCTGGAACTCGGCGTCTTCGCCCATTCGATCGTGGACGCGCACATCTACGTCGCCGATCCCGAAAGCTCGCAAGCCGAATACGACCACGTCCGCGGCCTACAGGAACAGCTCCGCCGCGAGCCGCGCCCGCTGCCGCGCCTGATCATCGCGAAGCAGCCGTTCGATGAGCTTACCTTCGAAGACTTCCGCCTCGAAGGCTACGATCCGCATCCGTCGATCCCGTTCAAGGTTGCGGTGTGAGCACTGAAGATGACTGGTAGGCGACGATGAAGGAGACAGATGGCTCGTTGGCCTGATTTCCAGGCAATTGTCCTCGGCCTGGTTGCGGCGCCCCTTGTCGTCTTCCTCATTTCGGCAAGAGCGCGCCCTGGCTTCTCGCGCGAGTACCGAAGGCTGATGGGTGCTTATTACGGCGCGCTTTCGCTCATTTATGCCGAAATCATCACGGTCCACATCGTGGGGGGTCACCAAAGCTGGGTATGGCCCCTGCAATTCGCTGGCTGTTTCGTCATTCCACTGGGGGCTGTTCTCGCCTTGTGGCTCATCGTTTCCGCCGTCCGATTCCCCACGCCCGATGTCAGTTTCCAATTCTGTGACTGCGGTTACGATCTGACCGGAAACGTTTCGGGGATCTGCCCCGAGTGCGGCCAGCGAAGGCCGGGCAATCGCGGAATCCACAAGTAATAACCAAGTTAGCGGATTCGCTTGCCCTGCCAGTCAGCCCACCAACAAGGTGCCGCGCATCGTGGTGAAACACTTCCCGGCGATGCGCACGTTGTATCCCTCGCCAGCGCGCGGCGTCACGGAGGCAAAGAGCAATCCCGCGCGCCCGCCGGCTTTGGCTTGGGCGCAGCGCAGCGTCGCCGAGCCATCATCTTCGGTATTAACCAGGCCGTGCGCCACGAGGTACGCCGCTAGCGGCGCGTGCGCGCTGCCGGTAACCGGGTCCTCGTCCACCCCGGCGGCCGGCGCGAAGAAGCGCGATTGCGCATCGATTGACGCCGAGAGCGTCTTCGTCGTGCTGACCAGAATCCCGCGCAACCCCTGCCGTGTACACCAGTCGGCTATTCCTTCAAAATCCGGACGCAAGCCATTCAGGGTCTGGAAATCGCGCACGAGGATAATCAGATCGCCATCCTGGCTCACCACCGCGGGACGCGCCGGCTCCCAGATGCCCGTATCGGCGCGCAACAATGCCGCGACTTTGTCGGTGTTGAATTCGCGCGGAGTCAGTCGCGGCGGGACCAGGTCCAGCCAGATGAGGCGTCCTGGCGCGCCTGAATAGGGGCTGACCGGTTCAACCCCAGCTAGCAGCATTCCCCCCAGCGTTTCAATCCGCAACGCCGCGGTCGGCCCGTGCGAGGAATCGAGCCGGCCTGACTCGACCAGCGCATGCACGCCGGCCAGCGTGGCATGGCCGCACATCGTGACCTCGACCGCCGGCGTGAACCAGCGGAATCGAACGTCGCCGTCCGGCGCGTCAGGCCTCAGGATGAACGTTGTCTCCGAAAGGTTGAATTCGCCCGCGATCGCGCGCATCTCGGAATCGCCGAGCCCGTCGGCCTCGAAGACCACAGCGGCCGCGTTGCCGGTAAAGGGTGCCGACGCGAATGCATCGATCACCGCATAGCGTAGTTCGCGCATTGGCGCATCATAGCAGGACGTACGGCGGGCGTTGAGGTGCAATCCGGGGCGAGTCACGCGATGGGCGCGCGCCCTCAGGAACCTTTTCAGGCGCTGCCCCCGGTGCGCTGCAACGGCCGAGCCGGGCTGTCCCACGCTTTGGGCGCGTGCGACTCAAGCAGTTCGCTGACTCGATGCGTCAGGTCGTAGCCGTACCGCGATAAGACCCTGATCTGCCGGCGCGTCGCCCGCGTATACGCCAAGGCCGCCGTTCCGTTCGGATCCTCGCGCAGCAGCGGCGAACGCGCGCCGTGCGTCAGGAGGCACAGCATTCGGTCGGTACATTCGCTGTGATACTGTTGGATGAGGTCGCTGGACAGTTCAAAGCGCGAGCACAAGTCAACGACCTGCAAAGTCTTATGCATGCCGCGCCGGCTGACCAGGTAATTGATCCGGTCAAAAAGTTGCCGATTCATGGCGAACGGCAGAAATGTGTCGGTGAGCCGCCGGGCCATAAGTGCATGATGGGCGTCGTGATCGATGGCGATGACCTGCCTCAGCCGCCGCCAGACGCCCGGCTCCAGCATGTGATCGGCTCTCAGTTCCCAGTACAGATGGCCGAAATTCATCGTAGAGTTGGTGGCCGTCACCTGCCGCGGAACGTACTTGCCGTGGGCCACCGTGTCGGCCGCCAAATGGCACAGGTAGCCATAGGCGAACGCCCGCGCGCGGTCGTCCTGGGCCTCGTCCAAAAGCTCGAATCCGGTCGACCAATGATGGCAGAACTGTTTGACCTTGCTGAGACGTTTGGCGAACACGACGTCGGCCGCCACGTTGCCAAAAACGAAGTCCACCGCGAAGCGCGACAGCAAGCTGCCGATTGCCGATGGTATCAGTGGGAGCAGATCCAGCAGGTCCGTGGCCAGCTTGACGTGCGTCGCCGGTCCCCACCCGTAGGCGGGACGGCTGTCGAATAACATGAACAGGATCACCGCGACGATCGCGGGAACCCAGATTCGCGGACGAAGCATGCGGCAATCCCCTTTGGCTGGACGGGAAAACTGGCGCCGTCCTCTATTATACAATGATTTTCGGCGAAAGTGCGGATTGCCGATGAATGAGAGGGTGATGGGGAATCTGACGCAGGCTGGCAGGGTGGCATGGCTTCACGGCGTCAGCTCGCCACAGGCGAGTCGCCGTGGCGACCGGGTAGCAATGCATGAGCGGGCATGCTTACCCGCTCCGCGTGAAAGCATGCCACCCGCCGCACCAGCAGCCCCAGCGGCTTGACAGTCGCTGGGGTCTGAATAAACTTTTTAGGAATCCCCCGGCGTAGATGCCCAGCGTTCAAACAGGAGCCGCGGATGCCAGAAGAGATGCCCCATCTGACCGTCAAGAAGGCCGATACCGTCAATGTCGTCGAGTTTGCCGACCGGAAAATCCTCGAGGAGCTGACCATCCGCGAAATCGAGGAGGAGCTGTTCAAGCTGGTCGCTTCCGAGAAATCAATCAAACTGCTGCTGAACTTCAAAAACGTCGAGCACCTGTCGAGCGCCGCCCTGGGCATGTTGATCAACCTGGGCAAGCAGGTGGATAAGCAAAGCGGCAAGCTCATCCTGTCGGACATCAAGCCGCAGATTTACGAGGTGTTCAAGATCACGCGCTTGAACAAGCTTTTTGAGATTCACGACACGGCCAGTGCCGCGATGGCCCGCCTGCAATAGCGGAATGGCCGGCTGGCGGGCACCGCTGTGGCTCAGAACCTCGAAAAAACCTTGATCATGACTGCCGCTGATCCGGACAACGAGGCCACGTTCCGTGAATTTCGCATTCCGAGCACGCTGCGCTGCTGCAAGGAACCAGAGACGGCCATCCTGGAGGAGCTGCGCCGCCATCAATTCGCCGAGGACGCCATCTTCGCCATCAAGCTCGCCCTCGAAGAGGCCATGACCAATGCCGTCAAGCACGGCAACTCTAACGATCAGTCCAAGAATGTCACCGTCCGCTATGGGATTAACGCGGAGAAGGCGGTGGTCGTGGTCCGCGACGAGGGCTGCGGCTTCTGCCCCGAGGAAATCCCTGACCCCACCGCACCCGACCGTCTGCCGCTGCCCAATGGCCGAGGCATCATGCTGATGCGCGCCTACATGGACGACGTGCATTACCGTGCCGGCGGCTGCGAAGTTTACTTCATGAAGCGCAACACGCGCTAGTGGCTGCCTCCGCCATGTCTGGGACCATTCGTCGACGGGTCCTCTTCTCGGGAAACGTGCAAGGGGTCGGTTTCCGTTATACCGCTTATCAACTGGCCCAAGGCTACCGCGTCGGCGGATACGTCAAGAATCTGCCCGACGGCCGAGTCGAACTCGTGGCCGAGGGGGCGACCGACGAAGTCCGCCGCTTCATCGAGGCCCTCGAAGACCAGATGCGTGCGCACATCCGCGGTGCGTCGGCCACGGACGAGCCCAGCGCCAGCCCGAGTCAGCACTTCAGCGTTGCGCATTGACCTGGACCTGCACAAACGAGTGCGTCTGGCATATCATGGCCGACCCGGCCCGCTCCGAACCCCCCACGCCAGTGCGGGGCCCGGCGCCGAGAGCTGAGGAGGCTTGGCAGCGTGAGAATCGCGACCGTCATCAAACAAGTGCCCGACTCGAACGCGTCCATTAGGGTGCTGGCGGATGGCTCGGGGATCGAAACCGCCGGTCTGAAGATGGTCTGCGACCCGTTCGATGAGTTCGGCGTCGAGTTGGCGGTCCAGCTTCGCGAGAAGCGCTCGGACGTCGAGGAAATTGTGGCGTTCACCGTTGGACCTGAGAAGGCTTCCGAGATCATCCGTACCGCGCTGGCCATGGGGGCTGACCGCGGCGTTCACGTTTGCGATCCGGCTTTCGCTTCGCGCAACGAAATCTTCCTGGCCGAAGTGCTCGCCGCCGCGATCCGCAAGGAGGGCAAGAGCTTTGATCTGATCCTCTGCGGCAAACAAAACATTGATCTCGACAGCGGCGAGCTCGGACCGGCGCTGGGCGAATTCCTCGACCTGCCGCATGTAGGCGCGACGACGTTTCTCGAGGTGGCCGCCGATGGCAAGAGCTTCAAGGCCCGCCGGCGGATCGAGGGCGCCGAAGAAGCGGTCGAGTGCGGCACGCCCGCCTTGCTGACGATTGAGAAGGGCCTGGTCGAGCCGCGCTATCCGTCGTTGCCGAACTTGATGAAGGCCAAGAAAAAGCCAGTCGCGGTTCTGACCGCCAAGGATCTCCCCGGATTGGACGGGGCCAGCGTCGGAACCGCGCTGCTTTCGCTGACTCCACCGCCGCCGCGCCCGCCGTGCAAGTTTGTCGAAGGCGAGCCGGAGCAGATGGCCCGCGAGCTGGTGCGGCTCTTGCGCGAAGAAGCGAAGGTGGTGTAGCGCCGCGTAGCGCCGACTTCCAGTCGGCACGTACTGCCGGCAGGATGCCGGCGCTACGAAACAGGCCGCGCGCCTGCTCCGGTGAAGAGGATGACCAACGATATTCTTGTATTCGCGGAACAACGAACCGGAAAGGTTAACCCGGTAACGTATCAGGCATTCTCGGTGGCGAAGCATCTCGCGACCAAGACCGGAGGCGCCGTCCATGCCTGCATCATCGGCAAAGGCGTGCGTGAGATCGCCGCAGGCCTGGGCGGCTACGGTGCGAAGAAGGTGTTCGTCGCGGATGACGCCGAGCTGGAGTTTTATCGCGCGTTGCCGTACGCGCGGGCTCTGACAGCCGCGATCGACGCGCCTGATCCGCGCATCGTGTTGCTGCCGGCCACCTTCATGGGCCGCGACCTGGCGCCGCGCGTCGCCGCCAGAAAGCGCGCCGCGCTGGCGACCGATTGCGTGTCGGTCGACGTCGCGGCCGACGGTCTGCATGTCCGCCGCACGCTTTTTTCAGGGAAGGTGTTTGGCGAATACAAGCTGGTGGGTGATCGTTTGCAGATGGTTTCCATCCGCGCCAACGCCTTCCCAGCCGCGCCGAAACAAGACGGATCGCCCGAGATCGTGAACGTACCGCTGCTGCTCACTGATTCGGATCGGCGGCTCCAGCTCACCGAAATCGTGCGAACCGGCTCGGGCGTCAAAGACGTGACCGAAGCCGAGATCGTGGTCTCCGGCGGCCGCTCGCTCAAGAGCGAAGCGAATTTCAAGATCATCTATGAGCTGGCCGAGGCGCTGGACGGCGCGGTGGGCGCCTCGCGCGCCGCCTGCGACGCCGGCTACCAGCCGCACAGCCGCCAAGTCGGCCTGACGGGCAAGGTGATCACTCCCAAGCTCTACATCGCCTGCGGCATCGACGGCGCCATCCAGCATCTGGCCGGCATGCGCGGCAGCAAAGTCATCGTGGCCATCAACACCAAGAAAGAGGCCCCGATCTTCAACGTGGCCAACTACGGCTGCGTGGCCGACCTGTTCACCCTCGTGCCGCTGCTGACGCAGGAGTTCCGCAAGCTGAGGCACCACGCGTGACGCGCGGCGGATTCCATGCGCCGCACGTGCCGAGCGGGATTGCCAAGGACCTGTCGAGCGGGGCTCCGGGTCGGATAGCGCCATCCTACGCGACCTCGGGATCACCCCGCGCCAGATCACTGAGGCGTGATGGAGCCGGTGCCGCGTCGGCGCGCAGCCCGCCGGCATCCCGCGAGCAACCGGTTGAATTCCTCGCCGGGCAATGGATGGCCCCACCATGCCTGATAACCCTTCGGACCCAACGGCTCGGTGAGCTCGCGAAACGCACGTGCAAATGTCGCGCGCACGCGTGATTGCTGATCGCGAATGCGAACCAGCGTCGTCCAGTTCGGCCTCCGGGGGTATACCGGTCGTTTCTTGGCTACGATCTCCAGGTCATCGCCTACCAGCCGGACTGACAGCACGTAGTCGTGCCTGTTTTCATCGGTGGCGGGAATTTCGACCTTTCCGCAGTTGAGATCTTTCGGCGCGAGCGCGCGGATCAACTCGCCCAGCGTATCACAGACGTTCGAGCACGCCATTTTGCGCGCGCCACGACCACCATCGAGAAATAGATATACCCAACCCGGCCAAGATGGATCGAGCCGCACGGAATACATCGCTCACGCCACCCCGCAGGTCCCCCTTTAGCTCCACGCCGATTTCAGCGCGCGGGCCACCACTCGTCCGGCACGACGGCGACGGCGCGCTTGTCGCCGACTGCACCGGGCGCGGCGCTCGTCGACAAAGTACCGCCGTGGATTGACCGGCGATCTCTCCCGTCGCGTCACGACTTGGATTTCGTCCTCCCAGAGAACCGGTCCGATGCGCCGTCGCGCGATCCGCCTGATGTCGACTCGCTCGCGATTCAACAGGGCGCACAGCAGGTCCGCTCGACGGAGGTGTTCGGTCGCACTCGCCTTATACCACGTGACCGGTTGGCGGCAGCGCGAATCGCGATAGGCGCCTGCCGGTGTGCCCGAAGTGTTGCGGCAAAGCCACCGATAGAGAGTCTCCACGTCGCGCACGGCTTGGCGAGGTACACGAATGGTCCTTGATTCAACTAGCTCGAGGAAATCCGAACAGGTCGAGAACAAACCCCGCCCGTTAGCCGCTTCGAAACGGACGAAATATTGCAACTCATGAAGTCGTGCGCTGTGCATCGCGATTCATTAGCGGCTGTTATCGCCGGGGCGGGCGGGGGATCAAACGTTCGTGCTGGGGATCGATCCAGAACCCAGCCGATTCCAGTACGGTCACGCCCAGAAGCGGCTCTTCGTCCTCGCCGGCAAAAACCAGTGTCGCCCCGGCGCCGCGCCCCTCAACCTCCGCCACCCCGTACCCGATCGGCAGCTCCTGCCAAGTGCCGTCGGCCAATTCATAGTACCGGCGCCCGACCGGCTTGATTCCAAGCTTGCGCAGGACACTGGCCGGCACGAAGGTGTCTGTGGCACCCGTGTCCACGAGGAAGCGCCCGGTCCACTTGCGGCGCGAATGCGCCGTGGGACGAATGGTCACGTCGGCGTGAATATGTCCCAAGTCCGTCTCCCGCACCGGCATCGGCCAAAGCCGGCCCCGGCGCCGCTGCCGGCGTCCTATTTGTAACGCTTTCGTCATGCTCATAGCGGCCGCTCCGTCGCGCCTCGCTCGATTTTAGCACGGGCGCCGCGGCCGGCGAAATCCGCTCGACATTGCAGTGGACCGGTTCGCAATCAATGCGCAGTCAAATCGCCGCAGCTTCCTCCGGCTCCTTAGACCGAGCGCACTGCACGGCGCTCCTGCGGATCCAAAAAGGAAGGCCCGTCGGAGGCTTGTTGCCTCGGACGGGCCCGATGATCCTATTTGACGGTCCCGGCGCGCCGGGAAGATGATGCCGCTGCACGCTATGGCGGGCAGGCGGCCGCGGTGGCGCCGGCGAACACCTGCGTGGTGTTGGTGCCGTTGAGCAACTGCACCAGCCGCAGCAGGTCCTGCGTGTTGACCGGCGGCGATTCGGTGCTGCGGTTGACGTTATACCGCGCGAAATTCGCCGCCATGTTGGCCGAACCATTGTTCAGGGCTTGCACGAGCGCGAGCAAGTCCTGCGTGTTGGTGGCCATATCCAGATTCAAGTTGCCCGGATGCGAGCGGTATTGCAGCGTCTGCCCGCCGGCAAATGTCAGCGTCGTGCAGTGCAGCGGCGGAATACCGCCACTCAGATCGATATCGAACGTAGTCGCGTTCACTGCGGTCACAGACGTGACGCTCGGGCACGTGCCGCCCGTGCAGGCCACCGTGATGTTGCCCGAACTGGGCGCCGGTGACGGCGCGCCGCTGAAGGTCACGCGGATCGGCGCATACTGAATACCGCCTTGGGGAGCAGTTCCGGCCGCTCCGATCCCGGCCGTGACGGTCGCGCCGCTGCCAGTATCCAACAAATCGGTATAGGGCTGGCCCGGCTCATACGGATTGTCGGCCGCGGCCGGCGGGTTGGCGGACGTGATCGCGACCTGCGCGACGCACGCCTGAATGTCGGCCATCGAGCGCGGGAGCAACTGATACCCGTTGTCGGCCGGCATGCTGGTGGAGAACTGGCTGAAGATTCCCGTCAACGTCACCGGATCGGTCGGGATCGGCTGCCCTACCAGGTCGAGCTGGCCCGTCGCGACGCGGACGCTCACCACCGTGTTCCCGCCGTCATTGGAGACGGTGTAGTTAGTGGCACCCGTGAAAGTGCCGGTCTGCTGGAACGTAACGCACGGCAGACTGACCAGCAGGCTCTCCAGGCCTTCGGCCGTCGGGCTGGCGTCCTGCCAATCGGCCGGCGTCGTCGGCGTGGGAGCGGGGACACCGACGGAACCATCATCGCTCAAGAACGTGAACGGCGCCGCGATCTCCAGCAGTCCGTTGAACGTGCTGGTCGATCCAGCGAAATCAATCTGATGTCCTTCGCCTCCGGAAGCGGCCACCAGCGCGTCGATATCGGCATTGCTACCGAAGATCGTCACACCGCCGGTGCTGTCCTGGGCCGCGATGCTCTTGAAGGATGCGCTGGAGATCAGGTCCGTCGTGGACGTGATGACCAGGTTGCACAGAATAATCCCGGTGCCGTCGGGCGTCGTGGGCGGGCGGGCCGCTGCGGCCGTCGTACAGCCGCAGTTGGCGGAGACGCACACCGAACCGTCACCGCGATAGACGCCGCCGAGCGTGGCGCAGTCGCTGGCCGAGACCAGCGAACAGGTCGAGTAAGTCGGGCCACCACTGCAGCAGGCGCCGACGCAAGCCGGTTGCGGCGTGAAGGGACCGGTGTTGGCGCCGTCGTCGTCGGGCGGAACAAATCCCGGATCACCGCGGTCGCCATTGCCGGCCGTCCGCACGTTCGACGGATCGAAGATCGCGTTGGCCGCATTCCACACGATCCCGTTGTCGTTCGTGGCCGTGTTGATCACGTGATTCGGCGGCGCCGGGAGGAAGAATGTGTCAATATCGAGACTCTGACCAGTGGGCGGGATCACGAAACCAGAAACGCGCACATCGACCGCGTCCAACAACGTGTTGCCAGTTCCAAAGAGAAGCACGCGCGAGGTGCTGGTGAGGTTTTCCCACTTATCGTTACCCGTCATGTTCGGGACATAAATGATGTGGTCGGCCGGGAGCTGCCAATTGCAGCGGAACTGGTCGCCGGGTATGGCGGTGGTGGTCGGGGCGATGATGCGATACTCGCCGCCCGGGATCACTGCGCCCGCCAGGTTGCCAGCGGTGCTGACGGTGGTGGACGTGCTGACGTCGAGCGTGTCCAACGTTACGGGTGTAGCGCCGTTGTTGAAGATTTCGACGTACTCGAAAATGTCATCGCCGCCGTTGGGCGATTCCATGATCTCGGTAATCACGACGGTGTTCTGCTGCACGCCTACTTCCTGCGTGACGATGGCCGAGCTGCCCGCGCCGTTGGTCGTGTCGAAGGTGAACGAATCGACGCCGGAAAAGCCCGCATTCCCGGTATAGGTGACCGTGTTGCTCGAAAGCGTGAAAGGCACCGTCGTGATCGGGTTGCCGGACTGGCTCAGCGTGCCATTGGCCGGCAAGCTCTGGATCCGGAACACGAGCGAGCCCGGACCGCTCCCTTGAAGCATGCAGTCCACGGGTGTGGCGACCTGCGTGAGCGTCAGACCGGCCGTGGCCGTGGGCGCGTTGCAATTATTCGCGGCGCCGGGTGTGGGCACGCATACCTGCCACGTGCTCCCGCCGTCCGGGATGCGCTGCATCGAGAGGTTGGGTGCGACGCTGTTCTCCGAAATGCCCGCGCCGACGTCGGGAAACGTCATTCCGACGGCGGGGCCATTGCTGGCGACCATGGATGCACCGCCTGGTCCCAGCGACGTCTCGTACGCCCAGATATCGACAACGGCGCCTGAGTTGTTCACGAGGCACAGACCGTCGGGTGACCCATTCTGGATAATATCGGTCGCGACGGTGCAGCCATTCGTGGCCCCTGACATGCACGTGATATTCACGTTCGGCACCGTGGCGGCCCCGACAACCAGGAACCCGCTGGCGGGAATGGCGGTCCCAGCCGGGAACGTAATGGTCCGGTACGTTACGGACGTGGCCGGTGTGGCGCCGTTGTACAAAACGAGCTGCCAAGCGCTGACGTCCATCCCCGGCGGGCCGGCAAGTTCCACGAACTCGGCGGTGTCCGTTGCGGGCTGATCATAGTCGATTTCGTTGATCTTGACGATTTGTCCGAGCGCACTGGCGCTCACCAGCAGTGTCGCTGTGGCAGCGATGCTGCCAAGCTTGCGAAACGACGTTGACTTCACGTTTTCTCCTCCTGTGTTGAAAGGTGGCTCCTTATCCCGATAACCTCAAACCGGGCAGTATAACGGAAACATCCGCTCGATTAAACCCGGCGGCGGCGTTCGGGGAGACGTTTACACGGATTTAGCGCTGGCTGACGAGGCCTGGGGCGGCTCGCCTGCGCCCACCTGCGGATCGGTCCCAAGCCACACCGCCCGGATTAACCCGGCGGCTCGCTGAGGTCCACGTCGCGGGTGATGGTGCCGCCTTTTTGGGACCGATAGGTGACGGTCACGGGTCCGCGCCCGGAGACGATCCAGCGGAACAGGCGGGCGTCGTGGCCGGGGATGCCGGAATCGGTCCAGATGCGCTCGGGCGAGCGCTCGGTCAGGACCAGCGGGGCGGTGAAGCGATCGGCCAGCGTGCCGGACGCGACCACCGTCAGCGGTCCCGCCGCCGGGCCAGGCGCCAGCTTAACCTCGTCGCGCGCCGCGATGCGCCGGTTCCGCGCGACGCCGCTGATGGTGGGGATGGCGCCGTCGTTGCGCACCTCGACCGTCACGCTCCAGACGCCGCTGCCCACACCAGCCACGTCCACGCGCGAAAACGACAGCTTCGGCATCTGATCAGCATGATAAAGCGTGAACGCGCTGTTGCGGTGGCACATTCCTTCGAGCAGAAAGCTCGGCGCGACGCGCTCGGAATACTTGGTCCAGCCGCCGATGAGGATGTCGCCGTATTGCGGGTGGCGGTACGGCTTGAGTTCCGTGTACACCTGCCCGAATTGCAGCAGATCGCCGAATTTGAAGCGGGCTTCCGGGCCGCGCTGCGGATTGGCGGCATCGTAGTATTGCTCGTCAGACCACTGTTCGTTGGTGAAGCTGAAGATGCCCAAGCCTTCATAGGTCCAAGTCACGAAGCCGCCGTGCACGCTGTAGAGATCTTTGTAGATGACCCAGTAGTGATAGAAGGGCAACAACTGCTCGCCCGTGCGGCCGATCTCGTCGTAGACGCCCACGTCCTCGCGCGGATATTCCGGCTCGCGGTATTTCATGCCCGGACCGCGCAGGATCATGCCGCCGGCGTTGTGATACGACTGCACGGCCGCGATATTGGGATGGTCGAGAATGAACTCGCCGATCGCGCGCGTTTCGGGATAAGCGAATGGATACTCGCCCGCGCCGTGCTGAATGTAGTCGGGCTGCCAGTCGGCCGGCCAGTTGCGGTTCATGTCATAGCCGCCGGGGCCGTCCTCGTTGACCAGACCATCACCATCGTTGTCGATGCCTTCCTCGCCGAGATAGGTGAAGTCGCCTTTCTCGTCGGCCGGCACGCGCTCGAAGATGCGCGGGTCGCGATTGGAGCGGCGCCAGCGGCCGTTGGGGTCGGGCTTCCACATCTGCGTGATGGAACCGTCGCCGTCCAAATCGTCGGGCCCATCTTCGTCGAACAGGCCGTCGTAGTCGTTGTCGGTCGGCTGCTTGCCGGAGCGCGAGGAGTGCGGCGAGTTCGGATTGTCGAACCAGTTGGCCCGGCCGTCGGGATTGACCATCTGCAGGATGTAGAACGCCCGCTCGTCGATGAGTTTCGTGAGCTTCTCGACCTTGCCGTAACTCTTCGTCAAATACCAGATCGTGTAGAGCGCGGTCTCGGCGCCCTGCAGCTCGTTGCCGTGCACGTTGGCGTCAATGTAGATGGCCGGCTTGTCGCGGTCGGCGCCGGTTTTCGGATTATTGATGGTCGTGAGCCACATATCGCGGCCTTCGTAGCTCTTGCCGATGGTGCGCAGCGCGAGCAGCTCGGGATAGGCCGTCTCTAGCTGCTTGAGCGCCTCGACCATTTCGGGGTAGTTGTAGTAGTGGTTGAAGGTGAGATGCACCCGGCTGGGAAGCTCGGGCTGCGCGCGTGCCGCCAATGGGCAAGCGGCTGCACCAACGAACGCCGCCATCGCCCGACGCCAGTTCACGACGGCATTGTATGGGCCGACTGTCGCCGACACAAAAACGGGATACAATTGGGCAGGTGCGGAGGGAATTCGGGCGCGGAGTTCACAAACAGAGAGGGAATGTCATGGCCAGCAAAGAAGAGCTGATCAAAGGTTTGAACGAGGACTTGGCCGGGGAATACCAGGCCATCATCATGTACACGACGTATGCGGCGACCGTCAGCGGTCCGCACCGCGAATCGCTCAAGGAGTTCTTTACCACCGAAATCACGGACGAGCAGGGACACGCGCAACTGCTGTCAAACAAGATCGCGGCGCTGGGCGGGACCCCGACGACCAAACCGGCGCCGGTCCCCGAGGCGCGCGAGCTGCGCGGCATGCTGCAGAACGTCCTGAAGGCCGAGACCGAAACGATCGCGCGCTATTCCACCCGCATGCACCAGGCGGAAGAGCTGGGCGATTTCGGCCTGGTCAACGACCTGCAGACCGTCATCTCCGACGAGACCAAGCACAAGGAAGAGACGGAGATGCTGTTGCGCGGGTTGTAGGACGCTTAGCGGCGCCTACGTGCGGGCGAGATTGCGCGGACCCGGCCGCGGCGCGCGGATTCGACAGGCAGCTGTTCGATTCGAATTCCCTGGCCGTCGCGGATTTGTTGGCGCGCGCTCGCGATGCGCTTTTGGAACCTCGGGTCGTTTACCAGACGATATTCGAACCACTCGTCCTCGCTCGCGAACCCGATCAACACGCCCGCCGGTCGGCCATGCCGCGTGATTACAAGCTCCTCGCGTTCAGCAACCCGCAGATATCGCGAAAGACCATCTTTAACAGCGGACAGAGCGACCTTTTTCATTCTGTTTCTCCGTGTTCCTTCAGCCACCGATCTGCGTCAGACTTGGCAATCACCGCTAGCACCTCAACGGCGCCCGGGGCGACGTCATAAAAAACGCGGATCTCTCCGACTCTCAGGCGGTACTGCGGTTGCCGGAGTCCGCGGAGCCGCTTGATGCGGCTTCGGCTCGTTTTCTGCGGTTCGTGCCGTAAGTGTATCTCGATCGCATCTCTCACCGCGGCGCGCTCAAAAGCACGCAATCTCTTCAGGTCTTCAGCCGCGGCCGGCGCAAACACGATCTCATGTTGCATTCTGGCTAGATTCTAGCCAGATTTAGGGCGCGAGTCTAGCCTTGGGTCGCTGAAAGAGGGCTATTCGCCCTCTGGCATGGCGATGGCGAGGCTGAAGTCACCGAGTTTTTCCGAGATGACTTTGACGTTGATCGATTCGCCCGCCGTGCCCCGGACAACCCATCGGAATTTCTTACGGCCGCCGCTGCCGACGAGCTGCCAGATTTTCTGCACGCGCTCGCCGCCGATGATACGCGCGAGCGGGAGGTCGAGCGTGACGACCGCCGGGCGCACACGCCGGTTTTGTACGCCCATCGCGGTGGCGCTCGGAAAATAACCGGAATTCACCAGCAGCGTTTCGATCTCGAAGACGCCCGGCGCGAGCGCTTTCACCTTCGTCTCCATGAATTCGATCGCGGGGAAACGCCCCGCCAGGTCCAGCACAAACGCCAGGTGCCGATCGATCAATGGTGGCAACTCCGCTTCGGGCGGCGTCGTGCGGAAGAACGGCGCGAATCCGCCGATCTCTACCGCGCCCAGTTGCGGATGCTGAAACGCAGTCCAGGGTATGAACCCAGCACCGCCGCGGACGTTATCGCTGTATGCCAGCCAGGCGGCGGCCTCTTTGTCGTCTGGCTCTCTCTTCTCGGAAGTCTCCTCCTTCTTGATGCCTAGCCAGCGCCGCAACTGCTCGACGACGCCCTGACCAGGACTTGCTATAGGCGCAGATGCGGGCGACTGCGGTTGAGTGCTGGGACTGGCTGCTCCCGATTGATGCGCCTCGGGCCGGTCGAGTTCCGACTCGGGCCGGACGGGAGCTGTGGTGGGCTGCGGCGGTTCGTCGGCCGAGGGCGACGACGAAGGTGAAGATTCGGCGGCTTGGCTGACGGCGGGCGCCGATTCGGGCTGCGAAGCGGTGCCG
>DASXUA010000545.1:0-5941 GCA_036505095.1 Phycisphaerae bacterium | reverse complement strand
GGACCACATCGCGCGCGGCTGGCTGGCGCAGATCCCCGAGCCACTCACTCCCGCCGAACGCAGCGCCGGCTACCCGACGCATCTGTCGATCTTCCAGGTGGAGTTCAGCGAGAATCTCATCTTCCGTCAGACGCAGACGCTCAACCGCCTCTATGAGCCGCTGCTGCGGGAACACCTGCATCTGGGGCGGCTGGACTGCCTGAAGGTGGTCTTTGACCGGCAGATTCGCAGCAACGCACCGGCCGCCTGCCAGACGCGCATCCTGCGGCAGGGTACCGTGAGCTGCCTGAAGGTCTTCTTCAAGCATAGCTGGCTGAAGCAGTATAATAAGGCCGGCCGGGTGTTGCGCACCGAAGTGTGCGTCAACAACCCCAACGACTTCGGCGTGAAAAAGAGCCTGGTGCATCTGGAGCACCTGGGCCGCATCGCGAACCATGCGATCACGCGCTTTTCAAAAGCGCAAGCGGCGGTTTCATCCGCCGCACTGGAACGCTCGACCTTCGAGCGAGTGATTACTCCCGTCCATCGTGACGGGCTGCGCGTCGCAGCCATCCGCTTCGGCGCGCCTCGGGCGATGCGGCTGCTGGAAGCGCTCGGCTGTGCCGGGCTCTGTTTACGCGCCTTCTCTAATGGCGAGCTGCGTCAGATTCTGATCGAGCGGCTGGGCGCCGCGCCCGCGGAGTTCACGCCCGGGCGCGTTCGCTACGAGCTGTCGAAAATGCGCGGGCACGGACTGGTCCGCAAGGTCAAAGGTCGCCATCGCTACACGCTGACGGATGTGGGCTACCGCACGGCCGTGTACTTCACCAAAGCCCACCAACGACTCCTGACCCCGGCCCTCGACCGGTTTGATAGCGCCCTGCACGGCACTGTCGAGTCGCCGACCCATGCGCTGGATCGAGCCTTGGCGCGCCTCAATCAGAATTTCGAGCTGCTGGCACAGGTTTGTGGCCTAAAGAAAGCAGGATGAAATCGCGAAATTATTTTACGAAGTTTGAGAGAAGAAGATACTTAGCCGTGACTCGGCAAGTTGGATGGCTTTCGCCGATATGTCACAGCCCATCCAGCGGCGCCCCAGCCGTTGCGCGACCGCCAGCGTGGTGCCGCTGCCGCAGAAGAAATCGCCCACAACGTCGCCGGGGTTCGAGCTGGCGCGGACGATGCGCTCCAGCAGCGCCTCCGGTTTTTGTGAAGGGTAGCCGTTGCGCTCCAGCGAGACGGTGGACAGGAAGGGCAGTTCCCAGACGTCGGTCATCGCCGGACCATCGGCGTGGAAGTAAAGCCGGCCCTTGCGGGTGTTTTTATAGGGCCGGCCGTTCTGGTCATGATTCAAACCATCCGTGCGAAACGTACCATGGCGCAGCAAATTGAATGTGTGCGCCCCGGCCCGCTTGGCATACACGAGCAGCGAGTCGTGCTTGCGCGCAAACCAGCGACTCGATCGCCCGCCGGTGCGATAGCTCCAGATAATCTCGTTCAGAAAATTTTCCGGCCCAAAGATCGCGTCGAGCCGGCATTTGACATAGTGCACCGTGCGCCAGTCGAGATGCACATACAAGCTCCCGCGCGGCGAGATCAGTCGGTGCATGTCGACCAGACGCGGCGTCAGGAACTCCAGGAAGGCACCGAGCCGTCCAGGCCAGCGATCATCAAAGACATGATCCGATTGCTTCGTGCGCCGCACCTGCCCCGTGGCGAAAGGTGGGTCGGCGTAGATCAAGTCGCAGAAGCCATCCGGCAGTGACCGCATCAACTCCAGGTTGTCGCCGCAGAACAATCCTGAGTTCCGAGTGCCCAGTCCTGAGTTCGTGTCCGAGTGGTCTTGCGATGCCGCTAGATTGATGCGGGCGCTCATTAGGCTTGTTCACAAGCTGGCTGGAAGCCGGCGGTACGTGCCGGCAGGATGCCGGCGCTACACTCAGGATTCAGGGGCTTGGCCGTCGTCGATGGCCAGCATCTGCATGCGGCGATAGAGGCGGCTGCGCGAGACGCCCATCAGACGTGCGGCGCGGCTGCGCTGGCCGCCGGCGCGCTGCAGCGCGGTCAGGATGGCGCGGCGCTCGACGGACGCCAGCATCTCGTCCAGCGGCTGCGCGGCGCGCTCGCCGTCTTCGTGAATCTGAATCGTCTCGCCGCGCACCAGATCCGGCAGGTCGACCGGTTCCAGCTCCGGACCCGATCCGATCGCAAACGCACTCTCGATGGCGTTCTGCAATTCGCGCACGTTGCCGGGCCAATCATATTGCAGGAGCAGCCGCCACACGTCGGGATGAATCGTCTTGACCTGCCGCAGGCTCTGCGTGTTGAACTGGCTGACGAAGTGCTCGACCAGAAAAGGAATGTCATCCTTGCGTTCGCGCAGCGCGGGGACCTCGATGGTGATGACACTCAGACGATAGTAGAGGTCTTTGCGGATGCGCCCGCCGGCGACGGCGTCGGCGATGTTGCGGTTGGTGGCCGCGATGACGCGCGCGTTAACCGGCACCTCGCGCGAGCTGCCTACGGGCCGCACACGTTTGTCTTGCAGAGCGCGCAGCAGCTTGGCCTGCGTCTCGCTGGGCATCTCGGCGATTTCATCCAGAAAAATCGTGCCGTCCTCGGCCGCACGGAACAGACCCTCGAAATCGATGCTGGCGCCCGTGAACGCACCTTTCACGTGCCCGAACAATTCGCTCTCGATCAGGTCCTTGGAAAGCGCCGACGCGTTCAGTGGCACGAATGGGCCGTCCTTCTGCAGGCCGTGATGGTGGATGGTACGGGCGACTACCTCCTTGCCGGCGCCGCTTTCGCCGCCGATCAGCACGCTGCTGCTGTTGGTGCATGCCGCCCGGACGCGCTCGAATACCTGCCGCATTTTCGGGCTGCGGCTGACCATGCTGCCGAAGCCGTATTGCCGATGGATCTCGGCCCGCAGTCGCTCCACTTCTTCGCGCAGATTCTGCGTCGTCTCGCGGAGCTGGTCCTCCTTGTCTTTGGCCTCGGTGATGTCGCGCATCACGCCCAGCACGCAGGCCACCTGGCCCTCGCGGTCCTTCATGGGCGTGTAGTTGGTCTCGATCCACACATGCCGCCCCTCGCGATGGCGGATGCGCATGCGCTGCTTGGCGCTGGGAAGCTGGCCGGTGAAGATCTGCATCCCCGGGCACAGCCGCCCCGAGAGGTTCCGCCCCCATTCGTCCTCGCATTCGGTCACGCTGTGGCAGCGGCACTGGGAACCGAGCAGGTCGCTGCGGCTGTAGCCGGTGATGCGCTCGCAGGCGCTGTTGAATATGATGAAGCGCCGCTGCCGGTCGAGCAGAAACACGCCATCCAGCGTGTTCGAGAGGATGTCTTCCAATTCCAGATGGAAAACCGTGGGATCGCCATTGAGCATTTTCTTCCCTCATCCCGGCGCGCCGGGACCGCGGGCATGATAGAAGACGCCTCGGCGGCCTACAAGTCGTAGACTATAAGGACGTGGAAGGTCCGGCGTTCGGGCGGACTCACGCCGTTTTTTGCGGACGCTAACTTATGTTACCCCTCGAGAGGTTCGATAACTCGTGTGGGCCTAGACACAAGCCCTGAGGAGAATCCGCATGGTCGCCGTTTCCATTCAACCCGCTAAATACGCACGCGACGTCGCCGGCTGGATCGAGCGCGTGAAAACCTTGCCGGAGGTGCGTGCAGAAAAGGTCCAATCCGCTCGCGATGAAATCCGGAGCGGGCGCTATGAGCACCCCGGCCAACTCGATTCGATTCTCGCGCCGCTGGCGGCAGATCTTTTCGGAGAGACCGCGATTCTGTGCTCTACGGTGCCGCGCGCTCGCACGCCAGGGACGCGACGCCGCACGCTCAGCGTGTGATCCGTCCGGCTCAGCGCGCCCGGGTCGGGGCGGTCGCCTGGGCGCTCGTGCTGCTCAGGTGCAGGATGCGCCCGCAGGTGTTGCACGTCTGGATCTCGTCGCGCGTCCGCAGTGCGTTCACCTGCTCGCGCGTGAGGTTCATGTTGCAACCGCCGCAAGCATACTCTTCGCGCTTGGGATGCAGGCGCACCACTTCCGCCATGGCCTCGCCTTCATGCCGCTCGGCGACCCGCTCAAACGTCGTGCGCACCGAGGGCGGTATGGTCGCGGCCAGTTGTTCGCGCTGTTCGGACAGACGCCGGGCCTCGCCGGCCGTCGCCTGCACGTGCGCCTGATATTGGCGCTCGGCCTCTTCCAACTGCTGCCGCTGCGCCTCGCGCTCGGCGTGCAACTCGGCGGTCTCATTCTTCAGCGCGTCCAGCCCGGTCAGCAAGTCGAGTTGGCGCTGCTCGTTCTTGGAGTGATCGGCGCGTTCAGTATTGATGACGGTGAGGATGGCCGCGTATTCCTTGTTGGTTTTCGCGCGGTTCAGGGCCTCGCGGTGCTTGGCGATGGAGGCCTCGTGTGTCTTGGAATCGAGTTCCAGCCGATCGTACTCCATCTGGCGGGAACGGCGCTCGTTGTCCTTGGCCGCAATGGCCGCCGCCTTGGCATCCATCTGCCGCTGTAGCGCATCGGCCTGCCGCCGCTTACCCGCGGCCTGCCGCCGCAAGGCCGCAATCTGTCTCTCTACTTCCTGTAACCGCTGCAGGGCGTCGAGGATCGCACCCATATCCAGATACTAGAAACTAGAGACTAGAAACTTGACACCCGCGACCACCATCTTTCGAAAGGCTACGGGTTTCGGGGGTGCGCGTCTAGCTTCTCGTCTCTAGTTTCTGGTGGTTAGTCCATTGATCCTGGACACGCTAGCCCGCGTGTCCGGGACGGCGCACCCCGTCCCGGACACGCGGGCTAGCGAGTCCAGGGTTGACGGCCTCTTGGGCAATCCATAAACTTCGCCGCGGTTCAGAGCCCCGCCCGCCCAGGATTTCGGGGTCCCCCAGCGCTATCCAGCGCGGCTGGGTCCCCGGCCAGCGTCTTGGGTCCTGGGCCACGGCGGGTAGGTTAGGAATCATTCGAGGGGACCCCAACCGCCATCCATCGCGGTTGGAGACCCCAGCCGCCTCCCGAGTTTCGGTCGTCCGGGACACGCTAGCCCGCGTGCGGGCGCGCGAGTCCCGGATGCGCATACGGAGTCCACACGTGATGAGAACGCCTGGGTCAAAAACCGAAAACCGAAAACCGAAAACCGAAAACCGAAAACCGAAAACCGAAAAGGGCTTTCGGCTTTGTCTGGCGGCGCTGGCGAGCCTGCTGGTTGCGCGGGGATGTGTGCCGGTCGTGAAGGTCCCCAGTTCTCCGACCGGCGGGAACGTGAATCGCAATGCGGCGGGGGGCGGGATCACCGGGCAGGTGCGCAGCTTCCTCTCCGACGTGCAGCTTTCCGGGGACCAGACCCTCTCGCTGTTCTATGACGTCTCCGACAACGCCACCAGCGTGACGGCCTTCTATGTGCCGGTGGCCGACGCTTCGCCCGGCTCGCCGCAGACGGGTGCGGAAGTGGTCCTGGCGACCGGCCTGCCGACCGGGGTCATGCGGCAGGTCACCTTCATGACCGGCAATATTCCGCGCGGCATCTATCGGCTGGGGATCCAGGCGTCGAATGCCAGCCAGAGCGCCCGCTTCCTTTCAGTCGGCACCTTGCAGATTCAGGGGCCGCCGGCGCCGGTGTTCATTTCGCCCGGCGGCGACGTGACCGGACAGGTAGGGACGGTCATCAGTATTCGCTTCGACGCCGGCGATCCGGAAGGACATGTGCAATGGAGGTTGTTCTATGAGGGGGCGTCGGCGGGCGGCTCGACGCCGGTGCCCATCGATCAGCGCGGGACGCAGCTCGCGGTGGGCGCGGGCAATGCCGGCGTGTTCCTGTGGGATACCAGCGGGGTGGCGCCGGGCGTGAATGTGCTGGGAGTTTCGGCGACGGATAGCGGGTCGTCGGTGGCCGGCACGGTGGCCTCGGGCGATCTGGACCGCATCGTCACGGTGATCTCCAGCTT
>DASXUA010000544.1:0-15871 GCA_036505095.1 Phycisphaerae bacterium | reverse complement strand
CGAGCCGAACGATCCTGAAAAACGGTTTACGGGCAGAGTCGTCGTCCTGATCGGCCCGGCCAACATGAGCAGTTGCGAATCGTTCATCCTGATGATGAAGCAATCGCCGGACTGTACGCTCGTCGGCGAAAGAACCTGGGGCAGCAGCGGCAATCCCAAGCCGCACAAGCTGTGCAACGCCGTCACGGTGTACGTCCCGAGCTGGCAGGACATGTTGCCGGATGGCACGCTGCTGGAAGGTCGCGGCCTCGAGCCGGACGTGAAGGTGCCGACCACGCCGAGAGATTTCGAGAGCGATGATCCGGTTCTCAAGCGCGCGCTGTAATTGGTGCGTAACCCCTGATTCTTGCGGTCTGCGACAGTGCTGGATAGGCTGGTCGGATGGCGCGGCAAGACCTGTCAGCTATTCCGAATCGTGAACCACTGCGCCGCTTGGCATCTGGACTGGAAATCGCTCGCGCGCGCAAACACGAACCGATCGACTTTTCACGCCTTAACCGGAACCAGATCGAACGCCTGACCGATAAACGTTTCGGCAGCAAGTTTCTTCCCGAATGGACGCTTGAGCGCCTCACGGATTGGATTCAGGAACAGGTTGAGTTACAGCATTGGACGCCGCAGAGCGGCCGAGCCAGCATCTCGACGTTGCGTTTTCAGAACCCGTGGGCTATTCCTGCGGCAAGTTGGCGCATACAATCCGGATAGTCCGCGACGGCCGTTATGTTCACGCGTTCCCGGTCGGAGATTAGCGATGACAGGTCCGATCACGTTTCAGCTTGGGGTCCCAGAATGCCCGGTCGATCCGCCCATTATCGACCATTTTTTTCAGGAGCCTGAATCAGAGGCGTATTCGATCCGCTTCGTACCCACTGACGAGCTTTCGAAAGAGGAGACGGTGTTCGTGAGCGTTCCGCTCGAATCACCCGAGGGGCGCCAGATCGGCACTTGTCATGGCGAGTTGTCGAAGCTATTGGGCGGCGGACGATCCATTGAGCGCATCGGGCATGGGGGCGGCGGCGATTTCACATTCCATCTCGATGATGGCACCTGGCGCGAGCTTTCCGACCCGTCCTTCGATCAGACGGTCGTCCGAAGGGCATACGAGCTGCTTCAACATATGGCACAGACGGCGGAACTGGCGCTGCGTGTCCAACTCGCCGGCGGGACCGCGAGCGAAGCCGCGCGACCCAAGGTGGTCAGATAGCTGCTCCCGCGCGGGGATCGCTTTCCAACTCACCATGCGCGTGCTACCTTCAGCAGTTTCTCATCGTGCGAGCGGCCTAACTCCGTCGAATGGGAACAAAACTCGCTCAATCCAACTTTGCTGACCGAATGGCCGAGCGCCTGGCCGAAATCCGCGAGCGTGAGAATGAAATCCGCCTGGGCGGCGGGCTGAAGGCCATCGAGCGGCAGCATGAGAAGGGGCGGTTGACCGCGCGCGAGCGGATCGCGGCGCTGTGCGATCCGGGCGCGCCGTTCTTCGAACTCAGCTTGTGGGCGGCCGACGGAATGTATGCGGAGGTCGGGGGCGCGCCGTCGGCCGGCGCCATCACCGGCATTGGAAAAATCCACGGCCGCAACGTGATGGTCGTCGCCAACGATGCGACCGTGAAAGCCGGGGCGTTCTTTCCCGCCACCTGCAAGAAGGTTATCCGCGCCCAGCGGATCGTCATGCAGACACATCTGCCGGCCGTCTACCTGGTGGACAGCGCCGGCGTCTTTTTGCCCATGCAGGACGAAGTCTTCCCCGACGAGGATGACTTCGGCCGCATCTTTCGCCACAACGCGGTGATCAGCGCGATGGGGATTCCGCAGGTCGCGGCCATCATGGGCAACTGCGTGGCCGGTGGCGGCTACCTGCCGGTCATGTGCGACACACTCCTGATGACCGAGGGCAGCGGGCTGTATCTGGCCGGGCCGGCGCTGGTGCGTTCGGCCATCGGGCAGAAGGTCGATCACGAAGAACTCGGCGGCGCCTTCATGCACGCGGCCATTTCCGGCACGGTCGACTTTCGCGAGAAGGATGACCCGTCTTGCATTCAGCGGCTGCGGCGCCTGATCGATGGCCTCGGTCCGCCCAGCCCCTCGCCGTTCAAGCGCAGCACTCCGCGCCCGGCGGAACATGACCCGCGCACTATTCTTGAGCATTACACTGATCAACAGGCCGGTGAATACGACATGCGCGAGCTGCTGGCGCATGTCGTCGATGCGGAAAGCTGGGATGAGTTCAAGGCCGAATACGGTCAGTCGCTGATCACCGCCTTCGCGCGCATCGACGGCTGGAGCGTCGGCATCGTGGCGAACCAGAAGAAGCGCACCACGCCCGCCAAGGGTCCGATCGAAATGGGCGGCGTGATCTATCACGAGTCAGCCGACAAGGCCGCCCGCTTCATCATGAACTGCAACCAGCAGCACATCCCACTGATTTTCGTGCATGACGTAAACGGATTTATGGTGGGTCGCGACAGCGAGCAGGCCGGCATCATCCGCAGCGGCGCGAAGATGGTGAACGTTGTTTCCAACAGCGTCGTGCCCAAGATCAGCCTGCTGGTCGGCGGCAGCTATGGTGCCGGCCACTACGCGCTATGCGGCCGGGCGTACGACCCGACCTTCATCCTGGCCTGGCCGACGGCGCGCTACGCCGTCATGGGCGGCATGCAGGCCGCCATGACGCTGCTGCAGATCCAGGAGCAGGCCCTCGAAAAGAAGGGCCACAAAATCGACAGGAAGGAACACGAAGAGTTGCTCGCCGCGATCAAGCAGTCGTATGACGAGAAGACCGACGTCCGCTACGCCGCCAGCCGCGGCTGGATCGACGCCATCATCGACCCTCACGAAACCCGCACCGTCCTCTCACAACTCCTCGAATTCACCGCCCACCCCGGCGAACTGCCGCCCTTCCGAACCGGCGCGCTGCAGGTGTAGGTAGCGCCGCGCTGACCTGCTGCCCCATCGGATCCCAGGCGATCGTGCTTACGGCGATGACCACCAACGAAATCTGCAATGATCTGTTCATAGTTCTGCCCTCGCATGATCGATCTATGGGCACGCTGCCACGGTCGCGCCGTTGAAGACCTGCGTGGCGTTGACGCCGTTCAGGAGCTGCACGAGGCGCAGCAGGTCCTCCGTGTTGACCACGATTCCGCCGGATTCCTGGCTGCGGTTGATGTTGAAGCGTGCGAAGTTGTCGGTCTGATTCGCGCTGCCGTCGCCCATCCGCTGAACCAGGAACAGCAGGTCCTGTGTGTTCACAGCCCCATCTAGGTTCGTATCGCCGGGCAGAACCTGGTACTGCAGCTTCTGCCCGGCGCTGGTTCCCGCGAACATGAACGTGATGCATTCGCGTGCCGGCGGTGGAGCGCTCAAGGTAAGTTGATACGAGTCCGCGCTGCCCGTGACGTCGGTGACGGTTGGGCAGTCATTCGGACCGTTGCCCGCGCTGTCAGTACACTCAACGCCCACGTTGTCGGGCAGTGGAGCCGGCGAAGGCGCGTTCGTGAAGGTCACGCCGATCGTCGCGTAGGTGTACGGTCCTTCAGCGGGCGTGCCCGCAACGCCGATGCCCTGCGGCATGAGCGCGGTGGTTGTGTTCTGCAACACATCGCGGAAAACGCCGGCGCCGTAGGGGTTTGATGCCGGCGGGTTGGCCGAGGCGATCTGCACGGATTCACAGGCCGGTCCCCAGCGCGCCCAGTAGGCCGAAACCTGCCCGTTAGCGACGGTGAACTGACCCCCGGCGATCAACTCGCCGTCGTAGACCGCGAGGGCGCGCACATCACTGTTCATACCCATCGCCAGTGACGCCCAAGACGCGCCATCCCAGCGGGCGATGTAGTTGGCCGGCTGGCCGCCGGCGGTGGTGAAGGCGCCGCCGGCAATCAACTCGTTGTTGTAGACCGCAAGGGCCCAGACCGTGGCGAAGCTGCCGGCCATGCCCGTGCTCAAGGGTGCCCACGCCGAGCCGTTCCAGCGGGCGATGCGACTGGCCGGCTGCCCGCCGGCCGTGGTGAAACTGCCCCCCGCGATTAGCTCGTTGTTGTAGACTGCAACGGTGAGCACCTCAGAATTCATCCCCGTCCCGAGCGGCGCCCAGCCCGAGCCGTTCCAGCGCGCGACGCGATTGGCCGGCTGCCCGCCGGCGGTGGTGAAATTACCCCCGGCGACCAATTCGTTGTTGTAGACCGCGAGGGCGCGCACCTCCTGATTTACTCCGGTTCCGAGGGGCGCCCAGGTCGAGCCGTTCCAGCGGGCGATGAAGTTGGCCGGTTGCCCGCCTGCACTGGTGAACTCGCCGCCCGCAACGAGGTCGTTGTTGTAGGTCGCGAGTGCCCACACTCGCGCACTCATCCCTGTACCGAGGGGCGCCCAGACCGAGCCGTTCCAGCGCGCGATGCGATTGGCCGGCTGCCCGCCGGCGACCGTGAAGTCGCCCCCCGCAATTAGCTCGTTGTTGTAGACCGCAAGGGCGGACAGGTAGAGCCCGCCGCCCATTCCCGACCCGAGCGGCGCCCAGGCCGAGCCGTTCCAGCGGGCAATCAAGTTGGCCGCCTGCCCGCCGGCAACAGTGAACCGGCCCCCCGCAATCAACTCGCTGGCGTAGACCCCAAAAGCATAGACGTAGTTGTTCATACCGATCGCGAGGGGCGCCCAGGCCACGCCATTCCAGCGGGCAATCTGGTTGGCCGGTTGACCGCCGGCGGTCATGAAAGAGCCCCCCGCGATCAGCTCGTTGTTATAGACCGCAAGGGCGTACACATTGCCGCCGATCCCGCTGGCCAATGGCGCCCAAGCCGAGCCGTTCCAGCGGGCGATGCGATTGGCTGGCTGCCCGCCGGCGGTGGTGAATAGGCCCCCCGCGATCAACTCATTGTTGTAGACCGCAAGAGCCCATACGTAGTCATTCATGCCCGTCGCGAGGGGCGCCCAGCCCGAGCCGTTCCAGCGGGCGATCCAGTTGGCCGGCTGCCCGCCCGCAGTGAAGAAATAGCCCCCCGCGATCAACTCGTTGTTGTAGACCCCAAGCGCGTACACACCGCCGACGATCCCGCTGCCCAACGGCGCCCAAGCCGAGCCGTTCCAGCGGGCGATGCCATTGGCCGTCTGCCCGCCGGCGGTGGTGAAGGCGCCGCCAGCAATCAGCTCGTTGTTGTAGACCGCAAGCGCGTATACAACGCCGCCGATCCCGCTGCCCAATGGCGCCCAAGCCGAGCCGTTCCAGCGGGCGATGCGATTGGCCGGCTGACCGCCGGCGGTGGTGAAATCACCCCCGGCGATCAATTCGTTGTTGTAGACCGCAAGCGCGTACACAACGCCGCCGATCCCGCTGCCCAATGGCGCCCAAGCCGAGCCGTTCCAGCGGGCGATGTGATTGCCCGGCTGCCCGCCGGCGGCGGTGAAATTGCCCGCGGCGATCAACTCGCTGTTGTAGACCGCAAGCGCGGAAACGCGGGCATCGGTCCCCGTGCCAAGCGTGTGCCACTGCGCGCCATCCCACGTGGCAATGTTGGCCGCCTGCACGTCGCCAGCGATCTGGAATTGACCGGCGATGCACAGGGCCGGGCCGGTCCCGTCGTCATACACGGTAAGCGCGACGGCCACGCCATCAAGGCCCGGCAAACCTTGGCCCGGCAGCCACTGCGCCTGACATTGGCCGCAAACCTCCGACGTGCCGCATGCGATGAGTGCCAAAAACGCCAGGCAAAGAGCTGATAGACGTGACATATATTTTTCCTCTGGCCCGCCCGCATGCAGAAGGCAGGCAACTTTCATGTGCCGACGTGTCGCTCGGGCCAACGGCCCTGTCCTTGCAGCAGGTGACCCGTTGAGTGTAACCGAAGCGACCCCGCTTTAGCGCCAGGCCACCGGAACGGCGGGATTGACGAATGTCGTGGGCAGGTCACTCGTCAGGTTCGCCGTCCCGCCGCCGGTGGCGCTCGTGCGATAGACCTCGGACACGTTGCTGCCCCAGCCACCGCTGCGGTGGTAGATCAGGTGCGTGCTGCCCGGCGACCACTTGGGAGTGTTCAGGGTGATGTATTGGCCGGCATGTCCTGTCGCGATCGTGACCCGGCCACTGCCATCCGGATTGATGGTGGCGATATCGCCGATGAAGCCGTTCGTGCGGAAAGCGAGCTTGGCGCCGCTGGGCGACCAAGCCACGCGCGAACCGTCGGTCAATAGGTAGCTCGCGCCGCCCACCGTGTAAACGTAAATCTGCGGGCACCCGATGGTCCCGCAGTTCCCCGTTGCGGACCGCGCATACGCAACCTGGACGCCGTTCGGCGCCCAGTCGAAGTTGTTGATGTCCGGGTCCAGCACGACGGCCTCCGCCGCGCTGGTCAGGGCCGGCACGCCCGCTGCGTCGAACGCGACGTCCGCCACGTAGATGGCCTCCATGTCGCCGCCATCCGTGCCCACAAAGGAGACGAACGAGTCAGCCTCGTTCACCGTGGTCGTGCTGGGATCATTCTTCGCCCAACTCGGCGTGCTCGACTCGCCCAACACCGTGATGCCATCCAGTGCGTCCGTAAGCTGCACGTCGATGGCCGCATCGCCGCGCACGGCATACAACTCGCCATTGGCGATATGCAGGAACCAGCGATCACTCGCCGGCCCGTGCAGCGCGTAGCTCGGCTCGCCCAAAACGCCGGCCGGCAGTGCAGCCTTGTTGCTGCCGTCCGAGTTCATCGTGTTCAGCACACCGGCGTAGGTGTAGTAGATCGTGCCGCCACCGGTGCCGCCGCTGCTGGATGGAGGAAACGCTGGCGCGCTACCCGTCGCGGACAGCGCCCCCATCACCGCCAACATTGCTCTATTCGACCGTCTCATCGCAAATCCTCCTGACCGGATTTCATCGCAACGACTCTCCGCCGCAATTGCGGGCGGCACTGGATGCGGATACCATGACACGGGTTTGTGTCTCATCTTCGCCGCGACAAACGGTCGCAGGACCCGCCACCAGCAGGCAATTTTCCTGCAGCGCAGGGGGCCATTGTGGGTAACGAACCGCAGACGCACGTTACGCAGCTCATGGGTCTGGCCGCCAGCGGCAGCAAATCAGCCGTTGATCAACTCCTGGACGTTGTTTACGACGAGCTGCGCCGCCTCGCGCAGGGTTATCTCGACCGCGAGCGGCCCGAACACACGCTGCAAGCCACGGCGCTGGTCCATGAGGCCTACCTGAAGCTGGTGTCTCAGCAGTCGGTGGGCTTCCGCGACCGCGCCGCGTTCTTTGGGGCCGCCGCCACGGTCATGCGGCGGATTCTGGTCGATCACGCGCGCGCCAAACGGCGGGAAAAACGCGGCGGGGACGCGGTGAGGATAGTGCTGGACGAGGCGCTGGCTGTGTTCCAGGAGGGCGCGGACGATTTATCGTCCCTGGATGAAGCACTCACCGCGCTGGCTGCCCTTGACCAGCGCAAGGCGCGGCTCGTGGAGCTGCGCTTCTTTGCTGGTGTCAGCATGGCCGAGACCGCACAGATGCTCGGGATTTCGCTGCGCTCGGCGGAGCGCGATTGGACCCTGGCCCGCGCCTGGCTGCGCAGCCACCTCGATCGAACGTCGCCAGCCAGCCAGTCGTGACGAGCGGGAGTGCCACCTTGCCAGATCAAAATGAACCCAAGCCTGTGGATTGGCAGCGCCTCGAGGAACTATTCCACGCCGCCCTGGACCGCACGGAGCATGAACGGGCAAACTTCGTCGAGTCGGCCTGTGGCAACGATCCGCCGATGCGCGCGGCGCTGCTCGAGCTGCTCGCGGGACATGCCCGCGTGAATTCGCGTTTCATTAACCCGGTTGCGTCACCGACCCATCCGGATCAGCCCCCGGAACCGCGCTGCGCGTCGGGAGAGACCGACCTGGTCAACGCCGCCGCCGCGGCAGCGGCCCTAGTGACCGGCACAACGCCCCCAACGCTCACCGAGCGCCCGGGCACCGTGATCGGGCGCTACAAGCTCCTGCAGGAAGTCGGCCATGGCGGCTTCGGCACCGTCTTCATGGCCGAGCAGCGCGAGCCCGTCGTCCGCAAGGTAGCGCTCAAGGTGATCAAGTTGGGGATGGACACCCGGCAGGTGATCGCCCGCTTCGAGGCTGAGCGACAGGCGCTGGCCATGATGGACCATCCCAACATCGCCCGCGTGCTGGATGCCGGCGCCACCGACTCGGGTCGGCCGTACTTTGTGATGGAGCTGGTTCGCGGCGATCCGCTCACGCGCTTCTGTGATGAGAATTGCCTGTCGCTGCGTCAGCGGCTCGAACTGTTCAGCGCCGTCTGCCACGCCGTGCAGCACGCGCATACCAAGGGCCTGATCCACCGCGACCTCAAGCCGTCCAACGTGCTCGTGACGATGCACGACGACAAACCGGTGGCCAAGGTCATCGACTTCGGCATCGCCAAGGCCACACACGACCGGCTGACCGACAAGACGCTGTTCACCGAGCTGCGCCAGTTCATCGGCACACCCGCCTACATGAGTCCCGAGCAGGCCCAGTTGAGCGGGCTGGACATCGACACGCGCAGCGACATCTACGCGCTGGGCGTGCTGCTCTACGAGTTGCTGACCGGCACGACGCCGTTCGACAGCCATAAGCTGCTCAGCGCCGGCTACGACGAGATGCGCCGCATCATCCGCGAAGACGAACCGCCGAAGCCCAGCACGCGCATCAGCGCGCTTTCGTCCGCCACCTTTAGCCGCGACCCGCCGCGGCGGGGAGCGCTGCCGTCCAGCGGTGAGCAGCGCGGGCCGCAGTTTACCCGCCGTGGCGGGGCCTCGCGGCTGAACTTAGCTGACGCGACGCCGCTTGTTGGATCGTCTTCACTCGACATCGCCCATCAACGCCACACCGACCCTGGCGCCCTGTGCCGTAGCCTGCGCGGCGACCTGGACTGGATCGTGATGAAGTGCCTGGAAAAGGACCGCACGCGGCGCTATCCCGCGGCTTCGGAGTTGGCCGCCGACATCCAGCGCTACCTGCGCGACGAGCCCATTGTCGCGCGACCGCCGAGCGCGCTATACCAACTTCGAAAGCTGACGGCGCGTCACAAGGCGCTCGTGGCGGGCATGATGACCGTCCTGCTCGTACTCATCGCCGGAATCATGACCACGAGTTGGCAGGCGGTCACCGCCAGGCGACAGCGGCAGATCGCGGAGCGACAGCGGCAGATCGCCGAGCAGCAGCGCGACCGGGCAAACACAGAGGCGGTGAAGGCCGAAGAGGTCGCGCGGTTTCTGCAGGATATGCTGGCGTCCGTCGATCCCGAGGTGGCCGGGACGCGCGATACCACGCTCATGCGGGAAATCCTGGAAAAAGCCGTCAAGCGCGTCGCGACGGAGTTGACCGGCCAGCCCGCGGTCGAGGGCGCGGTGCTAACGACGATCGGGAATACGTACCGCAGTATTGGTCGATACAATGATGCCGAACCCCACCTGGTTCAGGCGCTGGAAATCCGCGGCCGCGTACTCGGCGCGGACCACCCCGACACCATCGACTCCATGCTTGCGCTGGCGACGCTCTATCATGCGCAATGCCGACTCGCGGACCTCGAGGCGCTGGCGGAGACGATGGTTGAAGTGTCCTCCCGCGTCTTGGGCGAGCAGCACGTCCAGACACGCTGTGCCATGGCATCCCTGGGAGAAGCGTACCGCTTTGAGGGTCGCTATCGAGAAGCCGAGCCGCTGCTGCTCGGAGCGCTGCAGGCGTTGCGGCGTGACCCCGGACCAGCCGATCGCCGTACGCTGGCGGCGATGGTAAACCTGGCGCTGCTGTATCAGAATCAGGGTCGCTACCCGGAGGCCGAACCACTCTTCCTCGAAGCGCTGGAAGGGATGCGGCGTGCACTCGGTCCGGACGACCCGCATACGCTGATCGGTATGGTCAACCTGGGGATGCTCTACCGCGACCAGTCGCGTTACGCCGAAGCGCAACCGCTTGTGGCGGAAGCGCTCGAATTGCAGGCGCGCGTGCTGGGCGAAACGCACAGCCACACGCTGGCCACGATGGCGGACTTGGCACAATTGCACGCCGAGCGCGGAGAGTTCGAGGCGGCCGAGCCCTTATATCGCCGAGCGCTGGAAGGACAGCGCCGACAAATGGGCGATCAGCACCCGTTGGCCATCTCCGTGCTGATCGGCATCGCCAACTCGCTGCGATTAAGCGCCCGCTATCGCGAGGCCGAGCCGCTCTATCGCGAAGCGCTCGAAGCACAACGCCGGATGCTGGGCGATGAACACCCTAACACACTCAGTACGACGTTCGATCTGGCTGGTGTGCTGGCGGACCTGACGCGTTACGACGAGGCCGTCGCCTTGTACGAGCAAACGCTTGACCCCGCCCGGCGCGTGCTCGGCGACGAGCACCCGCACGTCCTGCGCCACATGAGCCGCCTGGCCGACATCTACGCCCAGCGCGGCGATTACGCCCGAGCCGAACCGCTGCAAGTCAAGGCGCTCGAACTTCTACGCCGCAGCTTCGGGGAGGAACACGTGGATACGCTCGCTTCGCTGAACGCGTTGGCGCTGATGTATTCCGGACAGCAGCGCTACCACGAGGCGGAATCCCTGCTGGCGAAGGCGCTACCGCTGTATCGTCGACTGTTGGGCGACGGGCACCGCTTCACCCTCAACTGCATGAGCAATCTGGCCATGGTCTATCAGTATTTGGAACGGCTCGACGAGGCCGAGGCGCTTACTACCGAAGCGCTTGCCGCGACGCGCCGCGCGCTGGGTGAGGATAACCCGGAGACATACACTTCGATGAACAACCTGGCCATGCTTTACACGCGGCGCGGACGCTTTGGTGAGGCGGAGCCTCTGATGCTGGCCGCTTATGAAGGTCAGCGGCGCGCGCTGGGTGATAAAAATGGCGACACCATACAGTTCCTGACCAACTTAGCGCTGCTCTATTTCGACCTGTCAAAATATTCGGACGCGGAGCCTTTGCTGCGGCGCCTGCTGGCGGCGCGGCGTAGCGCGCTGCCGCAGGGCCATCCTTCGATCGCCGCCGCGCTCGGCCAGTTGGGCTACGCCCTGTTGAAAACCGGGGATGACGCGGAGGCGGAGCCGCTGCTGCGGGAATGTCTGGCGATCCGCGAGCAAGTATTGCCACCCGACCACTGGCTTCTCGCTCAGACCACGAGCCTGCTGGGTGGCGCGCTGGCTGGCCAGGCGGCCAACGTGGTAAACACCGATCCAGCCGCCGCGGCGGCGAAGCTGGCCGAGGCCGAACCGCTCCTGATCGAAGGCTATTCAGGGCTCTTGCGGGGTGCCGAACAGATCCCCGCGCGTGCGCGCGCTCAGCGTACCCGCGAAGCCGTGCAGCGACTCCTTGAACTCTACGACACCTGGGTTTCCGCCGCGCCCAATGACGGCTACGGTGGAAAGGCGCTGGAGTGGCGTGCTAAACTCGCTGCTCTTCCCCCCGCGGAAAGCCAGCCGTAAGCGAGCTGAATCGCGGGGCTCGCGAGTGTCGGCCGAATTCGTCGTCCACCCCCGGTGAACTGTGGCCGTTCAGAACAGGCGCATTACAAGTGTGACGTGCCGCCTCGGTCCGACAGGGCTCGCGGCCTGTGGCTTGGCGAACCGGTCGCTCGGCAGCCAGCTGCGCCGGCGCCACATCAGACCAGGCGGGGGCGGTTCAGGTTCGTTCTTGGATGTCCCAGGTGCGACTGGTGCATCTGCTGGGATTGCAGTATACGCTCCGCCAGATGCTCACGATTGGCCGATACAAAATCAGTTCGGTCGTGATGGCTCGCTTTCGGCTGGATGGCGGGGCGATGTTTGGCGTCGTCCCCAAAGTGCTGTGGGAGAAGCTCGAACCGCCCGATGAATCGAACCGCATTCAGCTTGTGATGCGCAGCCTGCTGGCGGTTGATCCCGCCGCGCCGGGACGGCCGCGTGTCATCCTGGTCGATTCCGGTGCGGGCACGAAGTGGCCGCCGGATGAGGCGGCGCGCTACGTGATCGAGCCTTTGCCCGAGGCGCTGCCGGCGGCGCTGGCGCAGCACGATTTGACCGAAGCGGACGTCACCGACGTGATCGTTACGCACCTGCACTTCGATCACAACGGCGGCATCACGGAATGGGCCGGCTCACCCGCACCCCAGCCGTCTCCCTTGAAGAGAGAGGGAGCGACGTCATCCCAACCCTCTCCTTCGAAGGGAGAGGGAACGGGTGCGGGCCGAGCGACGCGGCTGCGGTTTCCGCAGGCGCGGCACTGGCTGCATCGGCGGCATTGGGAATACGTTGATCACCCGACGGAGAAGGACCGGGCCTCCTTCCTGGAGCGCGACTACGAGGCGCTGCGGCGCGCGCCGCTGGTGGAGGGGCGCGATGGCCAGCCCGGTTTGGTGCTGGTGGATGGGGCTGAGCCGGCGAGCATAATCGACGGCATCCGCTGGTTTGTGTCGCGCGGGCATACGCCGTATCAACTCCTGCCGATCTTTGAAGGCGCTGATGGCGATCTGCTCTTTACCGGCGATGTTATTCCGACGGCCAGCCATCTGCGCCCGGCTTGGGTCATGGCGTATGATCTCGAGCCGTTGGTGACGATCGCCGAGAAGCGGCGGATGCTGGCGGCCTGCCAAGCCGAGGGACTGCAGTTGGCCTTCCCGCACGATCGGCAGGTGGCGGGCGCACGCATTACCATCGAGAAAGACCGTCCGACGATGGCCGCGAAGCTGGAGCTGGAGCCATGAATCAGGGTTCAGGGTTCAGGTCGAAGATCCGCCGCGGCGGGGTTCAGGGTTCAGTCAGGTGCCGGCTGGAAGCCGGCGCTACGGGCCGGCAGGATGCCGGCGCTACCACTCATCATTCACTACTCACCACTCACCAGCGGGCGGGTGTGCTTGGGCTTGTGCTGTGCGCGGGGCTGCTCGGCGGGTGCAACGAGATCCTCTGGCGGCCGGATCTGCAGGGCGCGCTCGAGCAGGCCAAGAGCGACGGCCGGCTGGTGCTGGTGTATTACTGGTCGCCCATGAGCCGCGACTGTTTGAAAATGGATGGCAGTGTATTTCGCAGCAAGGATGTGATTCACACGATGGCCGGTACGATTCCGGTGCGCCTGATGTCGAGCTTCCACCATGAATGGGCGCGGCAGGTTGGCGTCTCGAAAGCGCCGGCCTTTGCCATGTATCGCGGCGACGGCCAGCTCCTGCGCGTGCGCGAAGGACTGCTCGACGAGGGACGCTTCCGCGCCTTCGTGGTCAGCGGCAAGCTCAGCGATTGACCTGGTTGGTGCCAATGTACAACGGCGGCGAGCAGTGCGCGCACCACTCGCCGCCGCGTTTTACATCCGTAGCCAGTGCAGCCGGAGGGCCTACTGGTTGAACGTGCCCGCCACTGCGTTGGCCGGCTCCGTACGGCTGGCGCCTGGGACAAAGCGGTCATCGAAGTTCGCGCCGGTTCCGAAGTCATCCTGGAACAGGTCGAACACCGAGTCGTTGTCCGTCAGGAACTCCAGCGCGGTGTAGGGAATCGCCGACGCCAGCAGGTACCTGGGGTTCAGGATCTTCCGGAAGGGGCAGCCCCCGCCGCCGAACACCGTGGCACCGGCCAGTGCGGCCAGCGTCCCAACCTTCAACATCTTCTTGGTCATGTTTTGCAATCTCCTCTATGCGGCACGCCCGGTACGACCGACCGCAACGTGCGACCAGTTTCGGCGGAACGTACCCACGTTGACCGCCATTCCAATACCTGCGCGGTGGGTAACCCGCGCCCGCATCCAGGGGTTCCCACCGCGACAAAACGCGGTGGCGGCCCCTTAGCCACCCGTGTTAAACGTACCGTTGACCGCGCCACTGGGCTCGGTACGGCTGGCGCCGGGAACGAAACGATCATCAAAATTGGCGCCGGTCCCAAAGTCATCCTGAAAGACGTCGAAAACCGCGTCGTTGTCGGTCAAAAACTCACCCGCGACGTAAGTCACGATCGTGGGGACCGAGCGATGCAGCAACTTGCCACTGGTCAGGCAGCCGCCCAAAGCCAACACCAGGCTTCCGGATGCGATGCCGGCCAGCAACCCCCGGCCCTTGCGGTGCAACATGCCAATCTCCCAGTCAGCCGCCCGGCGCACGCGGCGCGTGGTTGCGGTTCGGCTGCCTTCCGACAGCAACACACCCATGGTTGCGGAGCTAGACCTTTTCCCGACCATCCAACCAATTTCAAGACGCACGGAGCGAACGTGGCTCACGTGACAGGTGATTCGTTCAGCTTGGCTCGCCCTCGGGCTCGCCCGCTCCGCGGAGCCGAACGCGCCGAATTGCGTGGCGCATCGGCCGTAGATTGCGCTAAACGAATCGCTTCACCGCATCCGCTTCACAACGATTCGATCGCACGCACCTGCGCCGCTGCGTCTGGATCGAACCTATCGACTCGCTCTGGCTGCGACCGCTTGCAGCACCGGCGACCATTATCCTGTGGCCGCCCCATCAAAGCAAGTTGGAAGATCGGGAGCCCGCTGGCGAAACCACGCTCCGCGCCCGAACCTGTGGCATCGCGGCAGCCGTTATATCTGAGCCTTATCGGGCACCCACCGACCGCGACATTAGCATTTCAACCGGTCGCGACCAGCCCTGTTTCGTATACCAACGTTGGCGACCGGGTTTCCGCCGCTCGCCGCGCCACGGGCGACCAGCACAATCCCATAGGCTCTGGGGCTTGTCAAGAGTGTGGGCGGGATTTTTCGCGGTTCGGCCCGAAATATGGATGGCGGTGCACTTGATGCGTGTTATACTTACGTAGCGGGGTGGTGGCCCCGAACCGCTCTTTTCTCGCCATAATTCCAGGCGGAGCCGGAACGGCGGAATCGACGTAAAGTTCTGACACATATGAGCTTACGATCAGCAAGGCCCGCCGTGGTCCGCGCGTGCGGACCCGGTGAAGCGGCCGTTGCACGGCTCGTGAGGAGTTTTCAGTGAAGGCCGCGAACGGCGAAATTATCGGAACCTGCGAGGTGCAGGAGCGGGGAAATGCTTTCCTGCGTGACCCCAAGTTCAATTATCAGGCCCGGCCCAATGATCCGGTCATTCCGCCCGACATGGTGCGGAGCATCGGGCTGCGGGGCGGCGAGACCCTGGCGGTCTTGGTCCAACCGGCCGAACGCGGACGCGCGCTGATCACCAACATCCGCGCGATCAACGGCATCGCACCGGATGCCTACGCCGAGTGTCGCCCGTTTCCAGACCTGACGGCGATTGATCCGCGCCGGCGCGTGCAGTTCGAGACGCCGGGCGGGCCGGTCGCGATGCGGATTATCGACTTGCTCACGCCCATTGGATTCGGGCAGCGCGGCCTGATCGTCGCGCCGCCGCGGACGGGCAAGACCATCCTCTTGCAGCAGATGGCCCACGGCGTGGCGACCAATCACCCGGACGTCTACATGATGGTGCTGCTGGTCGACGAGCGGCCCGAAGAGGTCACCGAGATGCGCCGCACGGTGCACGGCGAGGTGGTCCACAGCAGCAATGACCGCGACATCGCCTCGCACGTGCGGATCGCGCGGTTGATGATCGAAAAGGCCAAGCGCAAGGTCGAATGCGGCGAGCACGTGTTCATCCTGCTGGATTCGCTGACGCGGCTGGGGCGGGCCTTCAATGCCAACATCGGTACGAGCGGCCGGATCATGTCGGGTGGGCTGGATATCCGCGCGCTGCTCGAGCCCAAGTCCATCTTCGGGGCCGCCCGCAACGTCGAGCACGGCGGCTCGCTGACCATCATTGCCAGCGCGCTGATCGAGACCGGCTCGCGCATGGACGAGGTGATCTTCAACGAGTTCAAAGGCACCGGCAACATGGAGATCGTGCTGTCGCGTGACTTGGCGAACAAACGCATCTGGCCGGCGATCGACCTGCAACAGTCGGGGACGCGCAAGGAGGAGC
>DASXUA010000543.1:0-3351 GCA_036505095.1 Phycisphaerae bacterium | reverse complement strand
CAAGGCTGGTCGCCGATGGCTCGCTTCAGTTTGTCATCGAGGCGTCGCTCGCGCTCCTCCAATTCGCGCGCCCGTTGGGCCGCGGCCGCTTCGCGCGCTCGAAGCTGCTCTTCCTGATGCGCGGCTCGCATGTCGTGCAGCACGCCCCGCGTGGTCCGCAGGATCCAATACGCCAGGATCGCCGCCGCGGCCGTGCAGGCCATCAGCCACAGCACGTTGATGTTCTGGTATTCGCCGAAAAACCAGACTGATGCCCGCTGGTCGTGGTTGTTGTACACCACCAGCAGGGTCACGAGTGCCGCGGCAATGATAACAACGAGCTTAGCATAGACTTTGAACTTCCGGAACGCAAGCTTCATTCGTGGGAAAACAGTAACCAGTTTGTCATCGTAATCAAGCTGGCGATATAGGGGCTGGCGGCGATGGCGTCGTAGAACAGCACGACGATCAGGAACCCCAGCGACAACCACGGTCCCAGCGGGATGGCGCGGGCCCGTTTGATCGGCAGGGACAGGATCCATGCAAGCAGCGCCAGGAACACGGCTGCAAAGAACCCCAGCGCCACCACCGGCCAGCCGGCCACCGCCCCGGCCGCCGCCATCATGTGGATGTCGCCCACGCCGAAGGCCTCCTTGCCCAGTACCAGGGTAAAAATGATGCGAACGCCCCAGCCGATCGCCCCGCCGATGATGTATCCGGCGGTGGCGGTGCGCAGGCCCAAGAGCGGCTGCCAGTCGCCGACAGGGCTCCAGTGAATGACGGCCTTGATATCTTGCATCGGCAGGACGCCGTGCCACAAGAGTGCCAGCGCCGCACCGCCGGCCAGAATCGCGGGCGACAGCAGCATCAACTCGCGCAGCGCCATGCCGCGCGCCGAAGCGCGCTCGGCCTCGATCGCTGCCACAATCTGCTCGTCGGACGCCCGGTCCGCCAGCCCCGCACAAACGATCAGCACGAAAATCAGCGCCAGGCCCAGCGCACTGCAGGTCACGAAGAGCGCCATGCCGGCCAGTTGCCACGAGAGCAGTAGCTCCGTGACGAGAATCGCTAGCAAGGCTGCCGCCAAGCCGGCCGCAGCCAATATGCCATAGACGCGGCTTGAATGTTGTGGTGGGGCCGTCCCGGCTGCACCGTGCAGGCCAGAGGCCTGCACCACAACGGTCTCGGCTTGTGGTGCAGACGTCTCGGCTGTGTCGTGCAGGCCGGAGGCCTGCACCACAACGGTCTCGCCGCCCGTCAAGCTGCCCGGCCGCTGCTCGACGTGCTCCGGGTCGGGTGTTTCGACGAACTCCGGCGGATCGTACATGATCCGCATGATGGCGTAGGTCGCCGCCAGTCCCAGCAGCATCGCCACACACACGGTCGCGGTTTCGTCCCAGGGTCGCACCCACGCCAGGCTGCTGCGCGGCGTCCACAGCATGTGCAGGATGAATCCGCACAGGGCAGCCAGATTCGTGAAGCGAATATCGACCCAGTAGTGCTCCAGGTCGATGACCGACATCGCGAATAATGCCGCGAAAAGAATGATGTGTGCTAGAAAGATGGGCCAGTCGTGGCCGATCTGCCAGGTGTACGTCAGCGTCTGCGGCGCGATGCCGGCGCGCGTCTGGGCGACGAAAAACGCGCCGAACAGCAGCATCAAGAGCAGCGCCGTGAGCAATTCAATGATGGGGTACTGCGTTGAGATCGGTTGCCGGCAGTCGCGGCAGCGTCCGCGCAGGACGATGAAGCTGACAACCGGAAGGTTGTCGCGCCAGCGGATCGGATGACCGCAGCTCGGGCAGGCCGACCAGCGCGGCTCCCACACCGATTGCCCGCGCGGCAGGCGATAGGCAACCACGTTCAGAAAGCTGCCGATGCACAAACCCAGCGCCGCCAGGAACAGCAGCCACCAGAATGTCATCAGGAGCAAGAGGATCACGGGCGGCTAGTATACCTTCGCACCGAGTCGACGCAGCCGCTCGGCTGTTGCCCGTAGACAGAAATCAGAATCAGAGTTGATCCTGGCATCGGGCCGCGCTTCCGCCGCCCCTCCGGGGCGGACCCGGTTTGGGCATGCTCGCTCCCATGGGTTCCGCGTCGGGCCGCTCGGCGGCCCGACGCGGAACCCGTGGACTGAATCACGCGATACCTTATCGTCGCCCCGCAGCGGGCGAAGGATGGCACGCATCCGGCATCGCGGGACAGGCGGAGAGCACAAGGAAGAAGGTTTGAACGTGGTTTTCGCGCTGCTGAGGAACCTACATCGCTTCGAGCTTCTTTACGAAATCGGAAATGATCCACTCCGGCGTCGAGGCCCCGGCCGTGACGCCCACCACTTTCTTGCCGGCCACCATCTGCGGATCGAATTGATCCCAGGTCTCCAGATGGTACGTCTCCATGCCGGCCTCGCGGCACAGCCGGGCCATCTCCTGCGTGTTGGCCGAGTGCAGCCCGCCCAGCACGATCATCACATCGACTTCCTGGCACAGCTCCAGCGCCGCCTCCTGCCGGCGGATGACTTCCAGGCACAGTGTGTTGACAATCTTCAGTTCCCGGAAGGGCCGTTTGGCGATTTCGCCGATCATGTTCGCCACGTGCTCGGGCGCGTGCGTGGTCTGCGCCACAATTCCCAGCTTTTCGCGGCGCGGCGGCAGCTTGGCGTCGATGTCGTCGCCCTGATCGATCACGATCACGCCGGGCGCATAGCCGATCACGCCCTTGACCTCGGGGTGATTCGGATCGCCGATCATGATGACCTGGTAACCCTCCTCGTGGAGTTGCTTGACGACGTTCTGCGCACGCTTCACGAGCACGCAGGTGGCATCCACAATGTTCAGGCCGCGGCCGGCAACGTCGGCCAGCGTCTCGGGCGAGACGCCGTGCGAGCGGATCAGTACAGTCGTGCCTGCCGCCAGCGCGTCCAGATCGCCCGATTGGTTCAATCCGGCGCGCTCCAGTTGGTCGACGACTTGCCGGTTATGAATAACGGGTCCCAGAGCGACCACTTGGCCTGCGCCGCCGCGCTCTTGGAGTGTCTGCTCGGCCAGTTCGATGGCGTCCTCGACCCCGAAGCAAAAACCACGTTTCCTTGCAAGCTTGACGATCATCGTATCTCCGTGCGTCCCGTACGTTTTGGCCGCGGCCCCGCCGCGGCCGCGCTGTGACGACCCGTCTACCTGCGGCCGTCAGCGCACCCCTCGCGGCGGGTTGCGGCTAAACGTGGGCTGCGTCGCTTTCATTATATGCATACGGCTGCCGCCCGATCCGCTGCCGAAGCTGATTGTGCAGCGTCCGCAGGCGCTGCGTCAAGTCGCGGGCCGCCTCGTCGTTACTTAAGTTCTCGAACGCCGCGGGCGGAATCGGGTCACC
>DASXUA010000542.1:0-3465 GCA_036505095.1 Phycisphaerae bacterium | reverse complement strand
GAAGAAAAGGCCTTGGTGGCCCAAGCGGTTCACCGGTTGCTGGGCGAAGCTCTCGGCGAGCTGCAGCGGGCCGTAGGGTTCGTACGTGTACTGGATGCTCGGCTTGCCGTCGGACTTGAGCAGCGCAACCACGTCGTAGTTAGCATCCTGGATGACGTAATAGACGACGTTGTTCTGGTCGAACTGCGCCACGCATTCGTCGACGTAGTCACCGAGCTTGACTGCATCTTCATGCGGAACCGCCAGTTGCGCGCGGCGGCACGTTATCGGTTCGGACGCTGTTGAGTTTTCGAGATTCGTGGGGCGAACATGCGGCGGAGCTTCTTGAGGTTCATCTCGTCCCATTCGGTATCTTTGCGGCCCGGGCCTTTGGGCGTTTCCAGAATCATCGGAACGCGCGCGAAGCTGGGGTCCGCGACGAGGCGCGCGAGATGACGCGTGCCGATGCGGCCGCGGCCGAGGTGCGCGTGGCGATCGACTCGGCTGCCGCAGGGCTTGGCCGAGTCGTTTACGTGCACACAGCGAATCGCGCTCAGGCCCACGTGACGTTTCAAGTCGCTGATGAGGCGCAGATACTCAGGTTCTTTGCGCAAGTCGTAGCCGGCTGCAAAGAGGTGACAGGTGTCCAGGCACACGCCCAGCCGCTCCGGCGCCGCGACCTCGGCCTGGATGGCTTCCAAATGGTCGAGACGATAGCCGAGCGCCGTTCCCTGACCCGCGGTCGTTTCCAGCAAGATGCGCGTCGGTGCGCCGCCCGTGCTGCGCAGAATTTCGCTGAGTGTGCGCGCGGCGCGCTTCAGACCCTGCGCCTCGCCCGCGCCGAGATGCGCGCCGGGGTGCAGCACCAGGTCGGGCACGCCGAGTGCCGTGCAGCGCTCAACTTCATCGATGAGTGCGGCCGTGCTGCGCCGCAGGAATTCCTGGCCGGGCGATGCAATGTTGATCAGATACCCGGCATGCGCGACGACCGGCGCGATGGCCGTGCTGCGGGCCGTTTCGTGAAACCGTTGCACCTCTTCGGCCAGCAGCGGCTTTCCGTTCCATTGCTGCTGATTTTTGACGAAAAGCTGAACGCACGTGCAGCGCAGCGCCGCCGCATGTTCAAACGCCCGCCACAGCCCGCCGGCGGTGCTCATGTGTGCGCCGTAAAGAGGTTGGCCGTTGCAGGTCATGATGCGACCGGTCTCGCCGCAGGCAAAGTCTATGGCCGTTCGCTTCGGTCGGCAATGGTCGCCAGGCTTGAGAGCGGCGGCATCTGGCTTTAGAGTGACTCGCAATGGTTGAACAACGTATAGCCTTGGTGACCGGCGGCTCGCGCGGTATCGGTCGCGCGATCAGCGTCGAAGTGGCGCGCGTCGGCTATGGCGTGGTAGTGAACTACCGCACGGACGCCGGCGCCGCCGACGAAACGCGCCGCCGCGTCGCGGAGTTGGGCGCACCCTGCGCCGTCTGTCAGGCCGATGTTTCAATCGCCGCGCAGCGCGACCATCTGATCGACTTCGTGCTGGGCACGTTCGGGCGGATGGACCTGCTGGTCAACAACGCCGGCATCGCGCCACCGGTGCGCACGGACATCCTGCATACCGAAGAGGACATGTTCGATCGTTTGCTGGCGATCAATCTGAAGGCCACCTATTTCATGAGCCAGCTCGCGGCGCGGGCGATGGTGCGGCTGGTCGAGGAGAAAAAAATCGAGCGGCCGATGATCGTGAATATCTCGTCGATCCGCGCCTACACGGCCGCCAAGAACTATGGCGAATATTGCGTCAGTAAGGCGGGCGTGCGCATGGTGACGCGCCTGTTTGCCAATCGTCTGGCCGAGTATGGCATTAACGTTTACGAGGTCTGCCCGGGGATCATCGAAACGGATATGACGGGGAGCGAAGCGGTGCGCGCCTATTATAACGAAAAACTCGCCGCCGGCATGGCGCCCATCAACCGTTGGGGCACGCCGCGCGATGTCGCGTTGGCGGTGGCCGCGATTGCGCGCGGCGATTTTCCCTTCAGCACCGGCGAAGTCTTCAATGTCGACGGCGGCTTTCACCTGCGCTCGCTGTAGCGTCGCCCCTTGTGGGCGGCGCGCTACACGCATCGGGAGTCTGCGCCGGGACAAGCCCCGACGCTACCGACACCGAGTCACAGCCCGCTCAGCAGGTCGCAGAGCTGCTTGCCGAGCGAGTTGCTGATGCGGGCCAACGCCCACACCGAGGCGGCGTTCTTGCCGAGCTCCACCTGTGAAAGCTGCGAAGTCGTCAGGTCGGTGCGGTCGGAAAGCTGCCGCAGCGTCAGGTTCTGCCGCAACCGTTCTGCGCGAATGCGCTGTCCGATCAGCTTGTTCAGATCGTGCTCGCTGGTATAGATCAATCCCAGGTGCTGCGCGGCCCGATCGACGGCGGCGATGAGATCATCCTGATTAAACGGCTTGCTGATGTAGTCGCAGGCACCGCGGCGCATCATTTCGGTGGCCGTATCCAGATCGGGATAGGCGGTCATGACGATGCAGCTCATACGCTCGTCAATCTGCTTCAGGCGCTCGACGACTTCTACGCCGTCGATCTGCGGCATGCGCAGATCGACGAGCGCGATCTGAAACGACTCGTCGTCGGCAGCGCGCAACGCCTTGGTCGCGTCGGTGAAGGTCCGCGGCTTGTAGTTGTGGTCCTCCAGCAGCAGGCCGACGGTCTTGCAGACGGCCGGATCGTCGTCAATCACCAGGATCTTGATGTGATACCGTACACCCATGATGTTCGCTCGCTTATTGGATGGAGACTCGCGATCATGGGGCCAACCGCCGGAGCTCTCATCACTGAGGTTTCCCTTTGCCGAAGAAATTCTCTTTTCAACAGGCCCCATGCGCCTCCCGTTCCCAAACATCCAGTGATCCCTCCGCCAGCGTCATCGGTTCACGCTGGAAACATTGCTTCCTATCCGCACGCGCGTTTTGCCGTGGCGTTGGTTCGAGGCGCGAACCGCCCGGCTTCTATGGCGCGGATTGTACCCGCCGCGACCGGTTATGCCAGTAGCAATTTACCTGGAGAGAAATTCTGCGCCAACTGGTGCTTGAGATTACTTTGATCGGCGTTTGCGGGCCAAGGCGCCGTTGTGCTCGGCCTTGGCGCCGCCCTCGGCTTCGGCCGGCGCCGCGCCCGCCGGCTGTTGCTTGGTTACCACCGCGGTGCGGATTTCGTTGTAAAGGTCCGGATTGTCCCGCAGGAACTGCCGGGCATTCTCGCGTCCCTGCCCCAGGCGCACGTCTTTGTAGCTGACCCAGGTGCCACTCTTTTCCACGATCCGCTCATTGACCGCCAGATCGAGCAGATCTCCCTCACGGCTAATCCCCGAATCAAACATGATATCGAACTCGGCTTCGCGGAAGGGGGCGGCGACCTTGTTCTTCACCACCTTGGCCTTGATGTGGCTGCCCACCGCGGTCTCGCCTTCCTTGACGGTCGAGATGCGGCGGAT
>DASXUA010000541.1:0-7524 GCA_036505095.1 Phycisphaerae bacterium | reverse complement strand
CCAGGACCAGACCTTCTGTTGCTCGACGCTGGCGGCACTGGCAATCAGTACATCGTGTGGACCAGCTACAATAACTTCAACTTTCCCATCCTTGTGTTTCCGACCATCGATACGAGCGAAGACCGGACCTATTTCTACGGCGGCACCGGGCCGTTTACGTTCGACGTGAAGGCCGCCGTCCTGGACCTTTCCCAATTCGGCGTTCCAGCGGGCGCGACTGTGTCGCAGGTGCGTGTCTTCACCGAAGGTGGCTCCTGCGATTTGCTCGGTGTCGGCGTGCTGCTCTCGACCTGCCCGCCAGACATCGACGGCAACGGCACCGTCAGCCTCAGCGACGCGGCCGCGCTGGTTGCGGCACTCGGCAGTACGCCTGGCCAGCCATCTTGGAATCCGCATGCCGACTTGAATGCTGACGGCTCAGTCGATCTTCGCGATTACGCGGTATTCCAGGCCGAGTTGGGCGGAGCTTGCCCGTAGCGCGCATTGCAGCGCCGAGGTGTGCGTCAGGCCTTCGGCCGCTTGCGCGGCCGCCCTGCAAACGAGAATCACCGGCCCTGTCAGGCGCCAGGGAGAAGAAGACATGTTCGCGCGAACTGCAAGAAGCTTAGTCAACTATCAACGTATCGCGATTGCCGGTCTTATGCCGCTCGCGAGTGCGGGTCATGCGCAGCAGCCGTTCTGCCAGCCCACCTGGTCTTTGGGCTTTCCCAGCGCGCAGCCGGACGGCGTGATCTACTCATTGGCAGCCTTCGACGATGACAATAATGGTCCGCACGCGCCGGCTTTGTACGCCGGTGGGCGCTTCAAGATCGTGGGCGGCTCAATAGTGAACGGCGTGGCCCGTTGGGATTCCACCGGCTGGTCACCGCTTCATGCCGGGGTAAGCGGCGGAGACGATACAGCAGTCTACGCGCTGGCGGTATTCGACCCGGATGGCCCCGGCCCTCAGGCAGCGGAACTGATTGTAGGTGGTACCTTTGCGATGGCGGATGGCATCGTGATGAACGGAGTCGCGCGCTGGAATGGGTCCGCGTGGGGTCAGATGGGCAGCGGTATGGATGGACCAGTCTATGCCCTCGCAGTCGTCGACTTTGACGGAGCCGGGCCAGAGCCGCCCGTCCTCTTTGCTGGCGGCAATTTCATGCATTGCGGGGCTGTCCCTGCGAGCCGGATTGCCCGCTGGGCGCCCGAGGGCGGCGGCACTTGGTTGCCGGTTGGAAGCGGGATGAACAGCTATGTGCTGGCACTGTGTGCGTTCGACGATGACGGCGATGGCCCGCATACGCCGGTACTCTACGCCGGAGGAAGCTTCTACATGGCGGGGGATGTGGCGGCCAATCGCGTCGCGCGCTGGGACAACCTGAGTTGGCAGGCGGTCGGCTTGGGAACGAATGGCCCCGTGTACGCTTTGGCGACCTATGACGCGGACGGCGCGGGAGCTGCAACTGCGAAACTGTGTGCGGGGGGCGCTTTCACGATGGCCGGTGGCGCACCGGCAAGTTTTCTGGGCGCTTGGGATGGCGCGATCTGGGCCGCGCTAGGCTCGGGCGTCAATGGCCCCGTGTGGAGCCTTCACGAGTTCGATGCGGATGGTGCGGGGCCTGACGCACCAACGCTACAGGTTGGCGGCTCATTCACAATGGCTGGTAGCGTCAGCGCTTCGCGCATCGCCCAGTGGAGCGGTAGTGCGTGGTCAGCGCTGGGTGCGGGCGTCAACGCGTCAGTTTACGCTGTGACATCACTGACCACCTCACTCGGGCCGTCCACCTTCGCCGGGGGATCTTTCACTGCGGCGGGCGGCGCAAGTGCGAAGTATGCGGCGCGTTGGGATGGCGCGAACTGGTCCGAATTGCCAAGCGCGAGCGCTGGCATTGGTGGCGGGTTCAATCCGGGCGTTGAGGCCTTGACGGTCTTTGACGACGACGGCGACCCCGCCACACAGCCCGTGATCTACGCCGGTGGCGAGTTTCAGGAAGCGGGAGGTGTATTGGCCGCGCGGATCGCGCGCTGGGACGGCGTCATGTGGTCAGATGTGGGAGGCGGCGTCAACGATCGCGTGAAGGCGATGGCAGTCTTCGACGATGATGGGCCTGGGCCGCAGCCCCCCGCACTTTTCGTCGGTGGCCGATTCACGCAAGCGGGCGAAACCTCAGCGACCTACGTCGCTCGTTGGAACGGGTCGGCATGGTCCGATGTTGGCGGCGGCGTGTATCACACCTGCTGCCCGGGCGGCGATCCAGTCGCGGTCAACGCGCTGCTGGTCTTCGATGATGATGGGCCGGGTCCCAACCTTCCCGCACTCTATGCCGCAGGGCACTTTACGGTTGCCGGAGGCGTCTCAGCCAAGCAAGTCGCCAAATGGAATGGTGCTGTCTGGTCGGCATTGGGGAACGGCTTCAACTATCCCATATATGCGCTGGCTGCTTTTGATAGTGATGGCGACGGACCTAGCCCGCCCAGTCTATTTGTCGGTGGGGGCGCGCCGCCGTACGTCTTCAAATGGACGGGTACCAGTTGGCAGGCGGTCGGCGGCGGCATGGACAATAATGTGTTCGCAATGGTTGGGTTTGCGGGCGATGGCACACATCCTCCGGGACTTTATGCCGGCGGCTATTTCAATACGGCGGGGGGTGTTTCGGCATATCACGTTGCGCGTTGGAACGGTCAAGCCTGGCAAGCACTAGGTACAGGTACCAGCGGAGATGTTTGGGCGCTGACGATCTTTGATTGGGATGGGCCCGGCGGAGCACCGGCGAGCCTGTACGTGGGCGGCAGCTACATGTCGTCGGCGGGCGGGGTGAGTGTCAACAATATTGCCCGGTGGGATGGCTCCGCCTGGTCCGCACTGGGCGGCGGCGTCATCAACGCGCCCGCGGCGACGGCGCTCGCGGTGCTCGATGCGGACGCCAGTGGCAATCTGCCGCCGCAGCTTGTCGTCGGAGGCTACTTCACGAGTGTCGGTCCACCGGGGGGCGGAGCGAACGACCGCATGGCCACGTGGGGTTGCACCTTGGCTCCTGGTGACGCGGATGCGAACGGCGCGGTGGGGCTCGGCGACATGGCCGTGCTAGCGGGATGTCTGGCCGGGCCCGCAGGCGCGATTCCAACGGAGTTATGCACTGTCTTTGATTTCGACCAGAACCACGATGTGGACCTGCGCGACGTTGCGAGTTTTCTGCGCGTTTTTTCTGAAAACTAAGGATTCACGGCGGAGATCTGTATGACAACCTATCGATTCGCATGGACCGCCGCGCTCTGGCTCGCACCGGCCAACATTCTCGGGCAAGTATGTGATCCGACCTGGTCTGGGAGATTCTCGACTGGCGAATTCGACAATCCCGTTTACGCGCTGCTGCTGTTCGATCTCGATGGCGAGGGGCCTGCGCACCGCGATCTGTTCGCGGCTGGCGATTTTCAGAATGTCGGCGGCGTACAACTTCACTTCATCGCGCGCTGGGACGGCGTGTCCTGGTCGGATGTAAGCGGCGGCACCAACGAAGAGGTGTATGCGATTTGCGCTTATGATGCGGACGGCGAAGGACCAGCCCCAGCGCTGCTTTGTGCGGGCGGCGAGTTCGAAATGGCCGGCGGCGTGCCGGCCAGCTACATCGCAACCTGGAATGGGACAGCGTGGGCGACGCTGGGCGACGGAATCGACGGGCCAAGCCCCAGCATCCGGGCCCTGGCCGCCTGGGATCCTGACGGGCCCGGCCCGGAGCCGCCTTCGCTGTACGCCGCTGGCTTGTTCGCAACGGCCGGCGGCGCGAGCGCCAGCAATATCGCGCGCTGGAACGGGATGACCTGGTCTCCTTTGGGAAGCGGGACCGATGGTCAGGTGAACGCGCTGGCGGTTCTTGACGACGATGGCGACGGCCCGAATCCGCCCGCGATGTACGTGGCCGGTCTTTTCACGATAGCGGGTGGGGTGACCGTCAACCGCGTGGCGCGTTGGGATGGAACGGCCTGGTCAGCGGTTTCTGGCGGGATGAACGGAGAGGTCGCGACACTGTTTGTGTTCGATCCGGATGCTGAGGGATCGCTGCCCGCGAAGCTCTACGCGGGCGGGAACTTTACGCTTGCGGGCGGGGTGAGTACGCCGAACCGAGTCGCTGCATGGGACGGAACAATGTGGAGTACCGTGGGAAGCGGAGGCGCGGTCGGGGGGAAAGTGCGTGCGCTCGCATCGCTCGACATCGACGGGCCTGGGCCGGATGCGCCGATCCTGGTCGTTGGGGGGAGCTTCTCCAGCATTGGCGGGTCCCCCGGAACGTCCATTGTGGCGACGTTCGATCCGCAATCCGGTGCCTGGTCGGGTTTGAGCGGCGGAATGACCTTCGACTGCCCCTATAAGTGCTACAACTACGAGTACGGGCTCTTCGCGCTGTGCGCCGATAACGAGCTCGCGACCTCGACTGCAAAGCTGTACGCCGGCGGCTGGATCAACGGAGCTGGCGGGGTTGCGGTATCCAACCTTGCCTCATGGAGCACCGACGAAGGGGGCGCTTGGTCGCCGATCGGCCGCGGATTCAACGGCGGCGTCGCGGCCCTGACGGTGGCCAGCGAAAACAATACACGCGTTCTCTACCTCGGCGGAGATTTCAGCGTTGTCGATAGCGTCCGCGCGAAAGGGCTCGTGAAGTGGGATGGCCAGACATGGACGCCCATCCCCGGCAGCCCGGCCGGTGTGCGAGCACTTGCGATCTTTGACGACGACGCCGAGGGGCCCAATGAACCGGCCCTCTATGTCGGAGGGAGTTTTTCGTCGGTTGGTGGGGTTCATTCGCCCGCGATCGCCAAATGGGACGGCGCGTCGTGGCTTCCGCTCGGAAGCGGTCTGGATGGTACGGTATTCGCGCTGGCGGTCTTCGACGAAGACGGGAACGGTCCTGATCCGCCGGTGCTGTTTGCCGGGGGCACGTTCACGAATGCTGGCGGCATCGCGGTAACGGGTATCGCGAAGTGGGACGGGACATTTTGGTGGCCGGTCGGTAGCCCACTCAGCGGCGTCTGGTCGCCGGCGGTATATGCGCTCACTATCTTCGATCCCGATGGCTCCGGCGCGCAGCCGCCGGCGCTAGTGGCCGGCGGAATATTTCAAACCGCTGGCGGCACGGCCCTCAATAGCATTGCAGAGCTGAATCCCGACGCGCCAAGTGGCTGGTCATCTCTTGGTGCCGGCCTGGCGGGGTCTTTTTTCCCGGCGGTATATGCCTTGACGGCGTTCGACGACGGCGTCGCGGCGCCGCGTCTGTACGCGGGTGGACTGTTCACTACTGCCGGAGGTCTCAGCGCGAACCGCATCGCATGCTGGAATCCCGCCGGGGGCGGTTCCTGGTCCGCCCTCGGGGTTGGGGTGAGCGGGAACGTGCGTTCGTTGGCGGTGTTCGACGAAGACGGTGCTGGACCCGCTGGACCGGTGCTATTCGTTGGCGGCGAGTTCTTGATGGCTGGTGGCTTGAGTGCGAGCCGCATCGCGCGCTGGAATCCGGGGATGGGTGGTTCGTGGTCGACGCTGGGCACTGGAGCAAACAGTTTTGTTCTCGCTCTCAGCGTGTTCGACGACGATGGGGACGGACCGAGTCCCGCGGTTTTGTGTGTGGGGGGTAATTTCACGAAAGCTGGCGGCCAGTCAGCCGGTCGATTCGAGCAGTGGGGATGTCCTGGACCGTCGGATTTGACTTCTATCAACTACGCCAACCCGCCCACGGACAACCCTTTCCTGCCCGGCGTTCAGCCCTTCCGCGACGTCCTGCAGAACGCAACCCCGACGCTGATACCGCAGGGCATCGGGATCGTCGGCACGCCCAGTGAAGCATCGTACAGCTATGCACCGATCAGCGTTGTGTTCGCTGACGCTGCTTGGCCCATTCCCACAGTCGCGAATATCGGCGTGAATTGCACCGATATCGCAGGCAACGGACCAGCCGACTGCCCCACGGTCGCAAGCGTCGCGGGCTCGGGCGCGGGCCCTTACGCCATCATACTGAGCGGCCCGATTCCGCCGCGCGAGTGCATCACGTTCACGTTTGCGGGTACTGATGGTGTGCAGCAGCTGCAGTACCAGTCGCTACCTGGTGACGTTTCGCTCGACGGGGTCGTCAACACGCAAGATCTGATCTGGCTCATCCAGCGCATGAACGACGGCAGCGCTAACCTCGCGAGCAACTTGGCACGATACGACGTCAACCGCAGCACGGAACCATCGCGCGTGAACACGCTGGATCTGCTGCGGCTCGTGCAGCTTCTGAACGGAACGAACGCCACACAAGCTTTCAATGGTGCGACAGTCGCGAGTTGTCCATAAGCTGCCGCGCGCAGGATTAGCGGAAAGGTGCCACAGGAGGAGAAACATGTCGAAAGCATTGACGCGGTTATGCTGGCGAGCGGTGATTTGCCTTACGATGAGCATAGGCACCGCGCGCCTGGATGCGGCCGTCGTAAGCGGCAGCATTCACCGGACGGCGAACCCGCAAACGCCCGTCGCCGGCGCCCGCGTGACGCTGTTCACGCCCACGCTGTTACAGTTCTGGGAGACGCGCACCGACGATCAAGGCGCCTATGTCTTCTCGGCCGTGCCCAGCGGTACCTATCAACTCGGCGCGTGTGCTCTCGACTTGCAATACTTGGAATTACAAGTCGTCGTTCCTGCTGCCGGTCTGGTGCATGATTTTTCGCTCGGACCGGAAACGGAGCCGGGTCAGTGGCAGATCATTGGCAACACGCTGCCCGAACTTTTTGATGCGACCGATATCGGGATCCTGCGTCCGGATGGGAAAGTGTTCTTCTGCCATGACACGGTGGACCCGATCCTGTTTGATCCGGTGACTGGACAGAAAACCTTCCCTGCCGGCTCGCCGGCCGAGCAGGGCTGCATGTCCGGCAGTTTGCTGGAAGACGGCCGCATCATCATGGTTGGCGGGCAGAATCCCGCGGACCCGGGATCGTTCACCAACGCCGTGCCGTGGGTGAAGACCTACACGCCAACGACGGACTCGTGGCAATGGCTTCCGCCTTTGCAACTCGCGCAGGGGCGTTGGTATCCCGGGCTGGCGCGGCTGAATGACGGATCATTTCTGGCCATGGGCGGCGGAACGGCACCGAGCGCCGTGCGGACCAATACGTGCGAGCTGTTCAATTTGACGACGCAGACGTGGAGCTTCACCGGCTCGATGCTCAATCCCTGCGAGTTCCCGCCTTCGGCGCTGCTTCTTAACGGCAAGGTGTTGGCCACCTGGTCACCGCCGCAGCTTTATGATCCGGCGAACGAGACGTGGACCTCAACCGGCAACTTCAATCAGCCCAATCGCGGTTATCCGGGGCATTCGGACCACTCACTGGTCGTGCTGGCCGATGGGCGGGCGCTGGCGGTCGGAATTCGGCAGATCTCGAATCCCAACCCAGTCATGGGCGAGATCTACGATCCGAATCTTGGAACCTGGAGCATCACCTCAAATCCCGGTCTAACGCGCATGCAGCCCGAAGTTGTGCAATTGCCGGACGGGCGAATTCTGGTGGCCGCGGGCC
>DASXUA010000540.1:0-2094 GCA_036505095.1 Phycisphaerae bacterium | reverse complement strand
GCAGCTTCTCCAGCAGCAGGCGGTTATTGGCCGCGTCGCGCGCGCCTTCTCCTGCAAACCGCGCCGAGCGGACTCCGGGAGCGCCGCCGAGCGCGTCTACCTCCAGCCCGGAATCATCCGCAAACAGCAGGCCCGGCGCGTGCGGCCCGTACCAGGCGGCCTTCTGGATCGCGTTTTCCTCGAACGTGCTGCCGGTCTCGGGGCACGCGTCCAGATCGTGAAAGCCGGGCACGAGCTCGATTTCCACCGGCCCGGCAATGGCACGGAATTCGCGCAGCTTGCCCGCATTGCCCGTGGCGCAATAGAGGCTCACGCCAGTTGCACCAGCCGCTTCTGCTCATCTACCAGCCGCGCGATGCCATCGCGCGCCAATACGGTCAGGGCGGCCATTTGCGCGTCGTCGAAGGGCTCGTGCTCGGCTGTGGCCTGCAGTTCGATGAATCGTCCGCCGCCGGTCATGACCACGTTCATGTCCACGTCGGCCTGGGAATCCTCGTCATAACAGAGGTCGAGCATAGGAGTCCCGCCGACGATCCCGACGCTGGTGGCGGCCACGAAATCCAACAGAGGAGAGCGCTTCAGGATCTTGAATTGCAGCAGTTGCTGCACCGCTAAGGCCAGGGCTACGAATGCGCCGGTGATGGAAGCAGTGCGCGTGCCGCCATCGGCCTGCAGGACGTCGCAATCCAGGATGATGGTGCGCTCGCCCAGCGCCGCCGGATCGACGACGGCGCGCAGCGAGCGACCGATCAGCCGCTGGATCTCGTGTGTCCGTCCCGACGGCCGGCCTTTGGCGATTTCACGCGGCGTCCGCTGCATGGTGGAGCGCGGCAGCATAGCATACTCCGCCGTCACCCAGCCCTTGCCCATGCCGCGCAGAAACTGCGGCACCGTGGCTTCGACCGAAGCCGTGCACAGCACCTGCGTATTGCCGATGCCGATCAAGGCCGAGCCTTCGGCCGTCTTCAGGTAACCGGGTTCGATGGTGACCGGGCGCATTTCGTCCGGCCGCCGATTGTCAGCTCTGACTGGCATGTCCCATCACATAGACCAGAAAAAGAATTCCCAGGAGCATGAAAAGCACCAGCATGATGATGCATCCGACACCTTGCCGCGGGGCGCGCGACTTCGTCTTTCCTCTGGCTGCCTTGAAGCGGGCCATACATGCGATGGTAGCGCGGCGAAGGAGGCGAATGCGTCTCAACGCGCCCGGCGGAAGAAGTCCTCCAGCACACCCAGCGTGCTCTCACTCAGGTCTTTGAGCATGATCGCCACTACCGGACGGCGCCGTTGTTCGAGAGCCAGCTTGGTGGCCAGAAATTGCGCCATGTGATAATCCGGGCGATATCCGGCGGCAGCGATCTGTTCCTGTTTCTCTGCAAGCAGCACGGTGGAGAAACACTTGCCATGGCCGATGATCATCTCGTGATACGAGTGATTCATCGCCGGTCCCTCGTACACATCCACCGGCATCTTCCAGCGCGACCGGAACAGCCGCTCGGCGGCGCGATCCATGCACTTGCGCAAACGACGACCCTGCGGGTTGTAGCGCGTGTCTCCGAAAAAAGTCAGCTCGGCATACTCGACCTGGCTCGAGGCCGCCAGCAATGCAAGAATGCCGGCATAGATCTCCGGGGCGTCTCCTTTCACCACCGGCATCGCGATCCCGTCGTAATACAGCGTGAGCGCCCCGCGCCAGCGCGCCTGCCGCGGCGACGCCGCCATGGCTTGCCACGCCTTTGTCTTCTCCAGGCCACCCGCCTTGCCTGCTTCCGCGTGCAGCCGGTTGGCGATGGACTTATACAGCTCGACGCCCGGCTGCGTCACGAAGTTCATGTCACGCAGATATCCGAGGCCGAACACGACGTAATGCATGAACTGCATATAGCGGGAAAGCCGGGGTGCGGCGGGGAACGTCAGCAGCGCGAGCGGGTAACCGGCGCGGCGGACGAGCGCGATCTTCTGCGCGTCGGGATGCACGGCGCTCTTGATCTGCACGGCCAGGAACGCGCGGTCCTGCAGCGGGTCCTTGGGCGAGCGCCAGTTGGCCGGCCGGAGCTTTTCCTGGATCACGATTTTGAGACCGATCTCTTC
>DASXUA010000539.1:0-4454 GCA_036505095.1 Phycisphaerae bacterium | reverse complement strand
GCAATACCGCTCCAACCCGGGCAATGTGAACCTGGACACGGCTGCCAATACGCAGGATCTGCTGTCGCTCGTGCAGGCGCTGAACAACGGCACCGCGAATCTCACGGCGAACCTGGCGCGCTACAACGTGGACCGCATGGGCGCTGTCAACACGCAGGATCTGCTGCGCGAGGTACAGCTTCTGAATGGCGTGAACACAACGCAGGTCTTCAACGGCACGGCCGCCGCGGCCTGTCCGCCATAGGCTCTCGTGGCATGGACGGCTGGGCGTCCGATCACTGCGCGTCGGCCGGCTCACGCGCCGCGCGACTACGACTTTTTAGCTCGTGCCGGGTCTGGGCCTCGTCGATCGAATGCGAACGGCGGATGTCACTCTCGTGTTTGGCGATTTCGGCCAGACGCCGATAATGCAGGTGCAACACCTCGAGCTCTTCCTCGGAGAGGGCCTCGACATCCACCAGCCGGTTGCTGGCTCCCTCGACCGCGGCCACCAGTTCATTCAGCTTCAGGTGCACCGCGCGTGACTCCTTGTTCTGCGCGCGCTGCAGGAGAAACACCATCAGAAAAGTCACGATGGTCGTGGCGGTGTTGATGACGAGCTGCCAGGTATCCGAGAATCGAAAAATCGGACCCAGCAGCAGCCAGGCGATGACCACCAAGCACGCCAGCATGAACGCCCGTGCGGTCCCCGTCCAATGCGTGATCGCCAGCGCGATGCGCTCGCTCATGGGCCGATGGTGCGAACTCGGCTTATTCAATCTTGTCATAGCGACCGCTCCTATTTGGGAACGTCGATGATCGCGTCGAAACGCGAGGGCGGGTTCAGCCGATATTGGGCGGTCTTGCTGATCAGGAAAGTGCGCGGCCAATCGACAGCCGGAACTTTGTCGAGCAGCCGTAGAGTCTCGGTGAAGTTGCTGGACTCGAAGGCGGCCAGGGCGGTCTCATACGCCTGTACCGCTTCGAGCGTCAAGCCGCTGCCGCCGCATTCGGCCGGCAGCACCAGCTCGTAGACCGGCGTCGCATCGTTCATGCCCGCCAGGCGGAACGTGGCGATGCGCCGCACGAGAAAACGATCGCGGTCGATCAGCTTGGCCAGCTCCTCGTTCATCAGGACCGGCACGTTGACCTGCTTGGTCAGGCTCTCCAAGCGCGAGGCAGTGTTCACCGATTCGCCGAGGATGCCGTATTTGAACTGCTCGGGCGGGCCAAGCTGGCCGGCCAGCACCGTGCCGCAGCCCAGCCCGACACCGCAGCGCAGCGGCTCTTTCGGATCGCCGATGCGGATCTTCGCGGCCTTTTCCAGCATGGCGGTCGCACAGGCCACCGCCAGGTTGGCGTGATCGGTCTGCGGGAACGGGACATTCCAGCAGGCCGCAATGCCGTCGCCCTGATAGTCCTGCACCATGCCGTCGGCCGAGAAGATGCACTTAGTCATGAAAGATAGCACGGTGGTCAGCTCGCGATGGAAATGCATGCGGCGCTGCCGGCCGGCTTCGGTCTTGGCGGAAAAACCGCGAATGTCGAAGAACATCGACGTGGCTTTGGTTTCGATCGGCTCGTCGAGGATGGTGGCGTGCCGCGCGTCCAGCAGCAGTTCGCGCACTTTCGGCGAGAAGAACTGGGCCAGCTTGCTGCGCAGATGCTCGGCGCGCGCCGCGGCCATGTGGCCAGCCAGGACGTCGATGACCAGTCCGACGAACACCAACTCGTCGGACAGGCGCCGCGAGGCGCTTTGCGACTGGCCGATGACGTACATCGCGATCGGCGCCGACGCGGGAATCTCGACGGGCAGCGCGATGGCCCAGCCGGGCAGGCGCGGCTCGGCCGAATACTCGGCTACGCGGCCCTCGCGGGCCGCCAGCGCGTTGTCCAGCAGTTCCGTGTCGATATCGAGCGTCGCGGTCGGCAGATCGCGCTGCCGCGTTTCCGTGAGAATGCGCCATTCGCCCGGGCCGATGCGTTCCAGGATGCGCACCGACCAGGCGCCCGCGACTGAGTGCAGCACCTGCTCGCACACGCGGCTGCGCAGCTCTTCGGCATCGAGACCGCGCGACAGGATGTTGCGGAGTTGGGCCAGCGTCTGCAGGTGCCGGATCGCCTGACGGCCTTGCACCTCGTTGAGCAGATCGTTCGAGAGCGTGATCTCGCGCAGCGTCTGCCGCAGGCTGGGTGCCGACGGCCGATCGACTTCGATCTTGAACTGCGTCTTACCCAGGACGAACGTCTCGCCGGGCTCGAGCTGCACCTCGAAGATGTCGCGGCCCTTCACGAGCACGGGGTTGGTGGCACGCTCATGACGGCGAAGCGTGGCCGTCTCGCCGTCCCAGGTCAAATAGGCATGGGCGCGGTGCAGATAGGGGTCGTCGATGTCGATATCGATGCGACCACGGCCGGCGGCACTGGCATCGCGCTTGCCGATGATGACCGTCTCGCCGCGCGGAATGAGCACGCGCTGCGACTGCGGCCCGCCGGAGACGGACACCAGCAGCCAGCCAACCGATCCGGCCATGCTGGTTGTTGCTACCTCAGTCATACGAATCAGAACCCCCCACGCCAGTGGGGGGTGACGCTCGCGCGCCGAGCGCCGTCAGTACCGCTACACACGCCGCCTTTGCAGGCGAGGTTCTGACTAGCCGCGCAGCGCGGCAAACTGCGCGTCGCCAGTCAGCTCGCCGCTGGCGTCGATCGTCTTGAAGATGCCGCGCAGCCGTTTGTCGAGCGGCTCGAACTGCGGTGCGGCGGTGTTGCCCTTGACCTGCATCAGCGCCGTTCGCAAATCCAGACAGCTCTGCGCCAGCGCGCGGCGCTCCTCGCTGCCGTTCGGAGCCCGATGATGAGCCACCGATTCCAGATCCGCGACCGCCTGCTCGAGCGTCTGCCATGCCAAATCGGTTTGTCCGCCGGCGGCGAGCGTCTCGCTGAGCCGCGCCACCTGCTGCGTCTGCCTGGCCACGACGCCGCGAAACAGGGTCAAATCGGCGCGGGCGCGATCGCGATCGGACTGGTACCAATCGCGATCGGACTGGTACCACAGGATCAGGCCCGCAATCACCAACACAAAAACGGCCGACCAGACGCGGCGCTTCAGAAAATGTTTCGCCAGATAGACGCGGTCGTGCGCCCGCGCCGCCAGCGGACGATGCTGCTCGCGCGCATCGAAGTCCGCCAGCAGGGCTTCGAACGATTCGTAGCGCCCGGGCGGATCGACGCACAGGCACTTTTCGACGATCGCCGCCAGATCCTCGTCCACCTCGGGCCGATAGCGGCGCACGGGCGTGAGCCGGGTGCGGCCCAGATACTTGCGATAATCCGAGAGCATTTCGCGCAGGTCGCTGTCGGCGCGAACCTTCGGACGGTCGGGACCGTCGGCGCGTGGAAGCTGGCGCGTCAGCGTCTCATACATCAATACGCCGAACGAGTAAATGTCCCAGCGCACATCCGGCATCGGCGGCGCATCCTCGTTGCTGGCGACGATGGCCTGCTCCGGGGCCATGTAGTCCAGCGTGCCCAGCGACCCGCCATCGCCCTTCAGCAGGCGCGATTGACCGAAGTCGACCAGCTTGACGTTGCCCTCGTCGTCGAGCATCACGTTGGCCGGCTTCAGATCGCAATGCAGGATGCCCTTGCCGTGCGCGAAGCGCATCGCATCGGCGACCTGCCGGAACCACAGCAACGCCTTATCGATCGGGATCAGCAGCGGATTGCGGATCAGCCGCCCTTCCGGATCGCGCGGGTGAATGCGGGCCTCCAGGCTCCCGCCGCGCAGCAGGTACATGGCATAGAACGGCCACGACTCGTGCGCCAGGTTGGCGTGGATCAGATTGACGATGTGCGGGTGCTCGTCGATGCGGGTCAGGATTTTGACCTCGCGTTCGAGCCGCCCCCAATCCAGCCCGCCGGTGCGGGTGAAGATCTTGACGGCGCAGATACGGCCGTCGTCCGTCTTCTCGGCCTCCCAGACTTGCCCGAACGCCCCACTGCCCAGCGGGCGCTCGCCCTTGAGGCGGAAACCGGGGATTTGCGGCGGACCCGCACGCGACAGGTCCAGCGCCTCCCCCAGGGCCACGCCGGTCATGGCAATCGTCTTTTGCGGATAGGCGGATTCACCGGTCGGAGCGCGTTGCACGGCGAAAAAGTCCTCTCCTCTTGCAGTCAGAACACGCGAGTGTCAGCCGCGGCGTCGATTCCGCGCGGCTGGACCGGATATCGGGAGATCAACGCACCGATTGTAATATGCAAACTGCTGTCGGGGCAAGACTATCGGGTTTAACACGGATGGTATTGGTCAAGGAACTCCAGATTACCAGGCAGCAGGCCCGGCAGTAAGCGAATCGCGGCCGGGTTCAGCCAAGCGGCGGTCTGCACCTCGGCCGGATTGGCTGTCAGCACTCCGCCCTCCAGTTCGGCTCCCCACCAGTGCAGCCGCAGGCGACGATCAGGGCGCTCCCAGA
>DASXUA010000538.1:0-2115 GCA_036505095.1 Phycisphaerae bacterium | reverse complement strand
TGGCCGATTCCGAAATGGAAGACACCAGCGCCGGCAGCACGGCCGGCAAGAAAAAGGATGATACGGTTGTGACCTCCGTCGGCATCAGCGTCTTCGACGACGAAGAGGGTGAGGCGGCCGATCCAAAGGCCAAGACGGCTTTGGTCAAGGAAGATGAGGGCGTCTCGCTGGAGGGCATCGGCAGCGGTTCGGGCCTGCTGGATCTGACGCGCGAACGCGACGACACCTCGCTGGGCGCCGAGCTGCTGGATGAGATTTATCCGGCCGATGAGGAGGCTGCCGGCAGCGGACCGGTCGTCGAGATGGGCGACGCCACGCGCGCCGGACTGGAGCAGGCGATCCCCGAAACGCGCGAGGCCGAGGAGATCTTCGAGCCGGCCGCGCCGGTCGCCCGCGCTGGACGCGGCGTGGTGGTGACGCGTCTGGAATATGCGGCCGACCCGGTCAGCGTCGGGATGTCCGGTCTGGCCATTGTCGGCGTCCTGGTTATGCTGATTGCCGGACTAGCGGTGGCATCCATGATGCGCGGCGTAGTACCGGGGCTGCTGACGGCCATGTACAGCAGCTTGTGGATTTATCTCGCGGGTGCGTTCGTCGCCGCCGGGATTGCGTTTGCCATCGGCATGGTCCTGGGAAAGCGCACGAGCGCCTAACGGCGTGGCCCGCCGCGGCAGGCGGCATGGGCTGGAAGCCCATGCCACGTAGTGTCCGAAACGAGTGACCGCCAGGAGGGCGGCGTTGCTCGCGCAGCACCAACATCCAACCACTTCGACAGCGGCGGCATCAGCGGTGCGCTATTGCTCTATGAGCACTGGCACGCGCCGGCCTGAGCGCTGCGAATTCCATCTATCCGCAGATCTCCGGCCGGCGCGGCCGGCAGGGATACCGAAACACCAATCGTCGGCAGGGACGGAAACACTGCAAGGAGGACAAGTCATGAGGACTAGTCAAGGACTGACGGCGCTGGGGGGGCTGCTGGCCCTCACGCTGGCCGGGGGATGTGTGAGTCTGGCGGAGTACGATCAAGTCAAGCTGGCCAATCGGACCCTCCAGGCCGAGAAAGAGCAGCTCGCGACCGATCTGACGGACACCCGTTCGGTGGCTGAATCGCTGCGCGGGCGCGTCAACTCGCTGGAGGGCGAAGTGAGCACCAAGGATCAGTTGGCCGCCAGCTTGCAGCAGGAAGTCGATCGGATGCACGAGGCCTTCCGCAAGGCGCAGGGCGCGCTGGAGAACGCGGCCGCCAACCCGCTGCCCAGCGGGCCGGTCGTGCTCGAAACCAAGTTGCCGCCGGCGCTGGACTCGGCCTTGAAGCAATTCGCCGAGCAGTATCCGAGCGCCGTCTCGTACGATCCCAAACGCGGCACGGTCAAATGGAAGTCGGACCTGCTCTTCGCGCTGGGCAGCGACGTCGTCCGCGAAGACGCGATGGAGGCCCTGAAGAGCTTCACCGACATCATCAAGAGCACGGCGGCGGCCGAGTTCGAGGTGGTGGTGGTGGGGCATACCGATGATCGCCCGATCAAGCGCGAGACGACGGCCGCGGCGCATCCGACCAACTGGCATCTTTCCGTGCACCGCTCGATTGCCGTCTGCAATGTGCTGCAGCGCGACGGCTACGACTCGAAACGGATCGGTGTGATGGGCTACGGCGAGTATCGCCCCGTGCAGGCCAACAGCTCCGAAGAAGCCCGCGCCAAGAACCGCCGCGTCGAGATCTACCTGATCCCGCGCGGCGCCCTGGTGCCAACCGCCTCAGCCGAGATTTGGACGGCGCCGGATTATGGCCTGGCGTTCCTCAAAGCCGCGCCGTGATGACCAGGCGCGGCCGTTCGAACGCTTAGCCGCGAGCCGCCAGATTCCGCAGCATTCAAGGCGGAAGCTTGATCGAGTGCGGCTCTGCGCGCGGGCTTCCGCCCCACGGCGAGCGTGCGTGCGCCGGCGTGCGTGCCTATAATCCCGTGCCGTATCGTTCGGGGTTCATTTCTCTTGAGCCCGCCGTTATGATGGCCGCCGGCACCGGCGCGTGCCCGCCGGGTTGCGGGGCGGACATTGACGGTCGGGTCCCATGCAGTGAGCGTCGCAGATACCGGGTCAGGGTGGAGACACAGCAGC
>DASXUA010000537.1:0-8356 GCA_036505095.1 Phycisphaerae bacterium | reverse complement strand
CCGCCGTCGCCGACGATCACGGACGTCGCATCGAAAGCGCCAAGATTCAGGTTGTTCCCCGCGCCATCGTTGCCGATCCAACGGAGCGCCCCTGCCCGGCTGACCGACACGATGCGCGCCAGACCGCCCGTCCCGCCGCCGGTCGACGTGCGCCAATAGAGGTTGCCGTCCTCGTCAAACGTGATGACCGCCCGGAACGCGGGACGATCGATGCCGCTGGTGGTCACGTTCAGCTCCCAGGCCTGAACCGCCCCGCTGGACCACGCGGCCGTGTCGAACGTCACCGACGCGGCATCCGAAGCTTGCGTCCCCGCATTATTGCCGTGAATCGTCCCCCACGGCGCCGCCACCTCATCGCCCAGCGCCGCCGCGCCGCACCACAACCCCGCGGCGATACTCCAACTCCCCAACCATTGCATGCGCTTCATCACACACCTCCTCCAAGAATTGCTTCGTTCCAAATTCGCTCCCGATTTCCCCTGCTTGCGTCGCGCGCCACGACAAGAACGCAGCGCCATCGTATACATCAGCCATTGCATCCGCAGCCCGGCGCCCAACCCTTGTGAATCCTGATCGAAGACGGCCAGCGATGCCCGCAGGAGTAGTAGCTGGGCAAAAGCTCGGGCGCCGTGTCCGTCGGCGGTGGGTTGGGATTGCTGGTGCAATCGTAGCTATTGTTCCCCGCCTCTGGGTAATTCGTCGGTGTCCCCGGCGGCCACGGCAGTTCATCGATATCGATGTTGTTGATCCCGCCGAATGGGCCGATCGTGGTGTGTTCGCGTGGCTGCCACCAGTAGTAAGTCCCCGTACGGAAGCCGCGCAGTTGACCGTTCATGTAGCGGTCCTTGAGGTTCAGGCCCAGTTTCTCGGCATGCTTATCGAGCATCAGGAAGTTGGCCGTTGGACGAAGCTTGTTGCCATGCCGCCAGCCCACGTTATTGCCGCCCCAATAAACCTCATCGAATTGATTCGTGAGAATCCCTTGTGACGAGAATCCGTGAATCCACGTCCAGAACGAGTCTGCCGCCAGCACGATATTGCCCAAGTTTCGATCTTTGCTAAAGCCGGATCCAGCAACCTTCCAGCCGGAAGAAGAAAGCGGAACCGAAATACCGTAGCTGTGATCAGCGCCTTTCCCCCCACCCAGGCTGATGGGATAGTTGAAGCCCCAGGCAGTCCCGCGCTGACGGTTCAGCGGATCGGGTCTCTGATCCTTGGGGCAGTATCCGATCTTCGGATCCGAGACGTACTTGCGGACAAACAGGACGTCAACCCAAGTCGCCATGCGGGTAAAGTGCCCGCTCCAAGCGACCTGACCATCGTCCCACAGCGGATACCCGCCGAATTCGTTCGAACTCATATCCAGAGCCAGTCCGATGTTGTGCAGGTTCGCGAGGCAAGCCGTGTTCTTCGCCTGATCGCGTGCCTGGCTCAGTGAGGGCAGCAGAATGGAAATCAGCAGCGCGATAATCGCAATGACCACCAGCAATTCAATGAGCGTGAAAGCGGGGTGGTACGACCCGCGTCGGGATGATGTCACGCTGGCGCAGAGGAGCTTGCTGGCGCGCGGCGCGTGACCGGCGTCTGACAGTTGTCGAGGATGTGATGTCATCGCTGGTTCTCCGAGAGATTACTTGGATTCCAAAGGCGCGGCCCCGGTTGAGCCGCTATTGCATTTCGGACAGACGGGAATAATCGGCTGGCGCGGTGGATCGCCCGACGGCTCGGGACAAAAAACGTTCCCGCAATCATTGCACTTCCGCAGGCGCCACGCCGCGCTCTGCTTGCACTTTTCACATTTGTACGGGGGCTCATCCGACACATTCAGGTTAGCCACGAATTCGTGCTTGCATGCCAAGCACTGGAGCCGCGTCGTGTAGTCCCAGCGCGACGTGACCCCCTCGTTTTGACTGCTGCGCCAAGCGTAAATCGCCCCGGCGGCGACGAGCAGTACGACCGCCGAACCCCCCTTGACCCAGAATTTCCAGGCCGCGCCGGCTTCTGCCGTGGCACCACCAGCTTTCGCGGAAAACAGGTTGTCGACGCGCCGGTAGCCGGCCGCGAATACGATTGGAATGGCTCGAAGATACTGCAGCACCGCTCGCCTCCTGAGGGCGTCCGCGCGGCGGGCAAGGCCCGGAGGCGCCGGCCCATCCCCTTCGGGGCCGTCCTCCGCCGTTCGTCCGCGAATATACCGCGCCGGACGAAATCCAGCAAAGGCTTTCAGAAGGGCCCGCCCTTCGGTGCTAAAGCAATGCCCGTGCCGCTCGGCCACCCGCACCGGCCCGCACCGGAGCGCTGATTCTGCGGCGTCAGGCGATCAAACTGAAGGATTTCGCGCAGTTGCTGCGGGAATTCGCTCAGCGGGGCAGAATTCGGCCTATCGGAACCGCCCGAACCCATTGTCCCAAAGGCGTACGCCAGCCAGACGAACTACTCGGCCGATTCCTGGCGGATACGTCGAATGGCCAAGAGCTGCATCAGCGAACTGTGATCCCCGGGGCCTTGCAGGTGCTGTTTGACGCGGATGCGATCATCGAGGCTGATGACGAGCACCGTATCTTCGCCAAGCTCAATACGTTCGGCGCGCGGCGCCAGCACGTCGTAATCGCCCACAGGCTCCAGCAGTCCGTGAAGATTCAAATCCCCGAAACGTGTGCAAAACATGTAATCGCACCCGAGGGCCCGCGCCTCCGCGTCGATCCGAAATGTAGATCCGGTGGAGCGCCGCGCAGGCTGGGCTGGATCTCACGCAGCGCATCTGCCAGCCGCCTGAGATTCTCGTCCGAGCGGCGGTAACAAAAGTCAATGTCGTAAGTGAGAAGCGGACTGCCGAACAGCCACGCGGCTTGACCGCCGACGATGATAAACTCGACGCCGTGGCGGGTCAGGATCTCAACGACGTACTCGAGCGCGCTCTTGCCGGCTTCTTCGGCCATATTCCATCAGCTTAAGCGCGTCACGCCGCGCCCGATCCGCTCGCCGTATGCGCTGGGTCGGTGTCAGTCGGAGGTTTGCGCGAATCAACGACAGATCGACACCGTTCTCGTCCTGTTCGCCGTACCAGGTCGGGCTCCGCATGTAGTCGGGCAGGATGAATTCCTTGTCTGACATTCCAATCAAGTATACGCCGCAGCGGCCGCCATGCCATACCGGCCTGGTAGATTGCGAATTGCGGATTCCTTTCGGCGCTGGCCCGTACTCAATCCGCAATCCGCAATTCGCAATTACGGTTGCCCTCCTGAATTTGACGGAACCGCGGCAAACGCCTATTAGTCCGGCCCATGCCCGACCGAGACCGGCCGCTGCTGTTCGAGATCGCGTGGGAGGTCTGCCGGCAGATCGGCGGGATCTACACGGTCTTGCGCTCCAAAGCGCCCAGCACGGTGGCCGAATGGGGCGACCGCTACTTCCTGATCGGGCCCTACGACGCCGCGACGGCCGCGACCGAATTCGAGCCCATGACGCCGGGGCCGCTGCTGAAACCGACGCTCGACGCGCTGGCGGCGCGCAACGTGCGCATTCACTACGGCCGATGGCTGGTGGCGGGCAATCCACCGGTCCTGCTGATCGATCACAAGGCGGCTTTCGACCGGCTCAGCGAGTTCAAATTCCGCTTCTGGGAAGACACCCAGATCAGCCTCCCCGCCAGCGACGGCGAGACCGACGAAGCGGTCGCGTTCGGGATGCTGGTGAGCGAGTTTTTCGAGGAGCTGCTGTCGCACGAGGCTGTCACGCCGGCGAAAGTCATTGCCCATTTTCACGAGTGGCTGGGGTCGGCCGGGCTGCCGGTCGTCAGAAATCGTAAGCTGCCGCTGGCGACGCTCTTCACGACCCATGCCACGCTGCTGGGCCGATACATCTGCTCGACGCGCGCGGATTTTTACGAGCGGCTGCCCTGGCTCGATCCGGATTACGAAAGCGGCTCCCGGAAAATCTATCATCGCTATTGCATCGAGCGCGCCGCAACCCATACGGCGCACGTGTTCACGACGGTTTCGGACGTCACGGCCACAGAGGCCACGCACCTGCTGAAGCGCCGGCCGGACGTGGTGACGCCCAACGGCCTGCAAATCGAGCGCTTCGCCGCGCTGCACGAGTTCCAGAACCTGCACGCACGCTACAAGGAGAAGCTGCACGAGTTCGTCGAAGGGCATTTCTTCGGCTCGTACACCTTCGACCTCGACACGACGCTCTACTTCTTCACGTCCGGGCGCTACGAGTACCGCAACAAGGGCTTCGACGTCTTCATCGAGGCGCTGTGGCGTCTGAACCGGCGACTGAAGGAGGCGGGCTCGGATCGCACGGTCGTGGCGTTCCTCATCACGCGGGCGGCGACGCATTCGATCAACGTCGGCGTCCTGCAGAATCACTTCATGCTGGAGGAGCTGCGCGAAATCTGCCGCGACATCACGCAGCGCATGGGGCATCGATTATTCGACTCGGTCGCCTCAGGCATGATGCCGCATCCGGCGCAGCTCCTGCAGCAGGAGGACATCGTGCGGCTCAAGCACATGCTGCTCTCGCGCCGGCGCAGCACGTTGCCCCCGATCGTCACGCACAACATGGTGCACGATGCCGAGGACGCGATCCTCAATCATCTGCGGCATCGGCAGCTTTTCAACGCGCCCGAGGACCGGGTGAAGGTCGTCTATCACCCGGACTTCATCACGGCCACCAATCCGCTCTTCGGGATCAACTACGACGAGTTCGTGCGCGGCTGCCACCTGGGCGTCTTCCCGTCGTATTACGAGCCCTGGGGCTACACGCCGGCCGAATGCGCCGTGCTCGGCGTGCCCAACGTTTGCTCGAATCTTTCGGGATTCGGCGATTTCATCGAGACGCACGTGAGCGATCACGACAGCCGCGGCCTGTACATCATCGATCGCCGGCACCAGGATAGCGGCGCGGCTATCGAGCAGCTCACGGACATCTTGGCTGAATTCTGCCAACTCAATCGGCGCCAACGCATCGAGCTGCGCAACCGCACCGAGCAGGTTTCGGAGCTGCTCGATTGGGCGCACATGGGCAAGTATTACCGCCAGGCGCGCGAGTTGGCGCTGGAACGCACATACCAGGCGCTCATTCCATGATGTGGCTGTCGACGAACGATCCGCGACTTCCGTCATCGGTGACGTTCAGAACCGCGAGCGTCAGCGAGCGTATTCAGGCGTGACCCGGCGATGAACGCTCCATGACGCTCCCTTACGGTCGTGGTTCAGAACGTCATTCGTGCCGGTTTCTAATTGTCGCGAAGACGATGCGAGTCGTGCGGGAAGTCTTGCATCTCGTCGGGCGCAGGATCGTTGCCTTCGCAGAGCGCGAGCAGTTGGCCCAACTCGACGAACATGTCCTCCAGGGCCGGCTCGTCGGCATGCGCCCAGACGCGCACCAGCGCGCCTTGAAAGAAATAGGCGGTGACGTGACCGCAATGCACCTTCAGGCACGGCTGCGGCAGCTCCTGCTCGCGCGTGTAGTAGTAAGGCGCGGAGCGGTCCATGGCCCACTTGACGATGTCGCGATCCGCCGGATGAACGATCATAAAAATCTCGGACGCACGGCTCGGCCGGAGCCTCGCCCTCCCGCCTGAACCCTGAACCCTAAAACTCGCCGACTGAGCCGGGGAGGAGCATCCGAACCGCGCTGCTCGTCACTCCGGGAGCGGGGGCTTCCCGGGTGCCGCGTCGGTCATCCGACGGTAGGCACTGGACGATCTGCGGATCCGATGCCGCCCGCAACGAATCAGCCTCCGTGCTTTTCCGCCTGCGGCGACGGACTCGCCCGGCTCAGCCGGCGAACTCGGTAAAGGTGTGGGGCCGGCCCTGCGCCTCCATGCCGAGCCGATGAACCTCACGCTGCTTATCAGACCAAACGATTGAGCCCGCGGGTTTCGCAGAAAATCCGGCTTTTTTCTCGGATATTTTTGGTTGACTTATCGGACCGCACGGGTAGAGTGCCAGCCAACCTCAGAACCTGGTATTCATGCGCGGTGGGCAGCGGTGCAGGGCCCGTTCAGGTTTCCCGAGGCGCTTCGAAACATCTGATGGCCTGTGCGTGCGGACGCCGTGACGACCGCACGAGATTCTTCGTCCGTCTCCAGATGCGGGGGCGTACAGTCGGACGATGACGCGCAACTCACGTATTTTGCCACGTCGCTTTCGCAGCCCGCCGTCGGACGCGGCCGCGCTGCGCTTCAATCCGTTCTCAGTTCAGCAGGAGATTCAACCATGGGATGGGTCGTGCACATTCTGGATTGGCTCGAAGGCTGGGTGCCCCTGATGGAAATCGGGATGGAAGGCTAGGACGCGGATCATGATGGTCTATCCATTGACAGCTTCTGAACGGCGGATCGTGCGCTGGAGCGCGGCCGCAATCGTCGCCGTCGCCTTCGCCCTCCTGGCCGTGCTGGGCACCGTCTCCCTAGCGGTTTCCTAGCCGTCCAGCGACTGGGCCTGCATCCACGCACACCCAAAGGCGAGCGTGCGCGCATCAGAACCCCCCACGCCAGTGGGGGGTGATATCCGCGCGCTTACCGCGTGCGCAACTCACCCCGCCCTCGCGGGCGGGGTTCTGATGGCGCTGGCGGCACGATCCACGCGTCATTCGTCCGTATCGGTGGCGATTGGGATGCGGTAGCGGGCGCGCGCCAATTCGATCAGTAGCGCCGCGAATGCGGCCGTGAACAGCGCGGCGCCGAACATCAGCAGCATGCCCTGAGTGGCGACTTCCGCGCGGCGCACCTGGTGAAAGCAGATCGCCGCCAGAATCACCGTGCCGGTCAGCGCCGCGCGCCGCGCGAACGCGCGCCTGAAGGTCGCAAAACGCACCAGCGGAATCGTGAGCGCCAACCCGAGCACGACCGCCACACCGATCAGCGTAATCAGCAGCGGCGTGGGCGGGAACACCGGCACGAGATACTCCTGGGCGCTGAGCCCGCAGATGGCGTCCGCCAGCAAGAAGCATCCCGGCACGGTCTGCATGCTTCCGTCGCGGTACCTGACTGCGTGCCGATCGCGCGCTTCCTCGGCGCCCGAACGACGGATGTCGCCGATGATGACGATGCGGCCGGAAAGCCCGGTGACGCAGTTGTCATCGGTTGAATCCAGCAACGACTCGTAAGGGACTGTGCGCGCGCGCCAGACATCCGGCGGCTGCAAGTCCAGACTGGTGCAGGCGAGCAGATCGCCGCGTTGCGCCGCCAGCGCCGCGGCCGTCGCCTGAATTTCCCGGGAAATCGGGACGCGGTCCACCCCCGCCAGGTACTCCTCGGAATTATCCAGGCGCGCATAGCGGACCGTAAGCTGCCGATCGCGCGGTGACCACTCGGAGGCAGCCACGTCCATGGATTTGCTGCGCCGCTCCGGATCCAGCGGCCACTCCAGCGAAAGCTGACCGTCCGGATGGCGGATCGCGCCCAGCGTAGCCAGCGCCAGGCTCGGATAGATGCGCTCAGCATGCCGCAGCGCGGTCACGAATTCGCCGCGGCGCTCGATGAAGCTACCCATGTCGCGCGCCAGGATCGCGCCGTGCCGTACGCGCCCGCGCAGTGGCTGATAGATGCCGGGACTCAGAACCGGTTGCCCCTGCTCGTCGTAACGATGAACCGCCAGCACGACGGGCACGCCGGCCCCAAGCAGTTCGCGCGCTCCCGCGACGAAGTCAGCATCACTCGGCTGCGCGGATTCGAAGTAGTAATCCCAGACCACGACCTGCGGGCGCGCCGCAACCAATCGGCGCATTACATTCCCGTGGACCGCCCGCCAGGTCCGGATGTCGGCCGTCACTCCCGGCAGCCCGGCGTGCCCCGCGAATTCCATCACGTGCGCTGCTGTGGAATCGCCGACCCCCACGATCGCCACTGGTTTCGCGGACACCGCGCTCGAGTGCTGCGGGGTTGCGGCGCGCCAACTCGTACCATAGCTGAACGTCAGGACCGTGAGGAAGGTGAGCACGGCCGCCAGCCCGGAGACCCGGAGCGCGTGGGGCTGGTTCACCACGAGCCCGATCGCGAGGCGCTCGAGCGAGTGAATCCGCGACCGCCGCGCCGTCCCGATGCGCTGCCCTTCCCGCACGCACCGGACATCCGCCGCCAGCGCCGCGGCGCTGGAAAGCCGCCGGTCAGGCTCGTGCGCCAGACAGGCGTCGATGAGCGTCTTGAGATGGGCCGCGTAGGGAGGGAACCCGATGCGCGGCGGCTCGGGTCGCTCGTGACGGATGCGATGCAGCAGCGACTCGGTGACCGACTTGCCGGGTAAGCCATCGAGCTTGTACGGAAATCCCCCGCCGGTCGCAATCTCGAAGAGGATCACGCCCAGCGACCAGATGTCCGTGCGCTGATCGATGGGTCCGAGCAAAC
>DASXUA010000536.1:0-2071 GCA_036505095.1 Phycisphaerae bacterium | reverse complement strand
CAGAGGAACACGCCGTTGACGTTCACCTCCATGACCTGCCGCCAAGCGTCGACGGGATAGTCCCAGGTCGTCGTGTTGGGGCCGGTGATCCCGGCCGAGCACACGAGCGCATCGATGCGGCCCAGCGCGGACGCGGCCGCTTGCGCCGCAGCGTCGACGCTGGCAGCGTCGGCGACGTCGACGACGCGCGTGTCGACGCCGGCAGTCAAGTGAACCCTGGCTTTGTCCAGCGCGGCTGCATCGCGATCCCACACGCTCACGCGGCCGCCACTGGCAATGAGGCGCTGCGCGATCGCAAGACCGATCCCTGCCGCGCCGCCCGTGATGACCGCGGTGCGCCCATTGAAGTCGAGCTGGTTCATGTTTCGCCGCACTCCGTGATCACGCCACTACTCGCGCGACGCGATGCTAACACGATCGATGCGTGACTATGCCGCTCCGGGCGGGCCGTGCGATCATGAAGCGGATTGGCGACCGCTCCCATCGAATTTGAGGATCGCGCGTCGCATCGTCGAACCGTTTACAAAGAATTCGGGATACTCCAATGACCGAACTCCTTTTCCTGCCATGGCGCCACCTGACTCGAGCCGAGCAGATTGGCGTAGGCGCTCTCCTGCTGACCTTTCTCGTGTGGGCCGTGCTGCCGGCGATTCCCCAGGATCCGGGTTACCACCTCTTCGCCGACCGACGTCAGTGGCTGGGCATCCCGCACGCAGCGAATGTGCTTTCGAATGCCGCCTTCGTGCTGGTAGGTCTATACGGAATCGCAAGGCTCGCTGCGCGCGACCGCGCCGAGTTTCCCGCCGCGACCGAAGCGGGCTTGTGCTGCCTTGCGCTGGGTTTGATTTGTACGGGACTCGGGTCTGCGTGGTATCACCTCAATCCGGACGATGTCACGCTCGCCTGGGACCGATTGCCGATGACACTTGTCTTCACCGGTGTGCTGGGTGTTGCGATCGCACAACGCGTTGGCCAGAACGTCGCGCGGGTGGGCCTCGCCATCCTGTTCGAACTCGGAGTCGTCAGTATCGTGTACTGGCGAATGAGCGGCGACCTGTCTCTATACCTGACGCTGCAATTCGGAGGTGTCGCCGCGCTGCTGCTGCTTCTGTTGTTGACGCGCCGCGGCGACGACCCGTTTCCGTGGTGGTGGGTCATCGCATGGTATGGGCTGGCGAAGCTGGCCGAAGCCGCCGACCAGAGCATCTGGCAGGTTACGAACGGCTTTCTGGCCGGGCATATGCTGAAGCATCTGGCGGCCGCCGTAGCCGGCGCGGCCGCATTGAGTCCGCTCCGCGCCCGCGCGAGGTAGCCAAATGCGCCGATCAGCGACTTCGATCGCTGGCACAGCGGATCGGAGACTTAATGCTTGGACCCGTCGTCGCGATGCCCGCCGCCGTTGAGCGCAGCGGCGACGTGCTTGATCGCTTCGGACGCGCTTTCGAGCGCCTCGCAGGCGTCGCGCGCCTTCTCGGCGGACAACACCAACGCTTCTCCCGGAATGTGCGGATCGCAGCTCAGCTCGACCTTCAACGCCGCCAGTGCGTCCATGACCTTGTACAGCTCCCTCCCGATATCTGGTTCCATGTGAACGGCCCTCCTCTCTTGCGGCACGCTTATATGATCGCTCAGTTTTCGCTGCTGTGGTTCCCCGGATCATGGCGGGAGCCGCGCGGCCGGTTCCCGCCGCGCCGCCTTTCTGCCGCCAGTACATTTATGAGCGCCAGGACTTGCGAAGTCTCCGAGGCCTTGTCGAAGAATCGATTGGCGCCCAGACGCAAACTGAGATTTTCGTACTCGGCGTTGGCGTGATTGGTAAGCACCACCTTGATTGCCTCCGGGACCAGTTTCTGTTCCTGCAGAGCCCTGAGCACGTCGAACCCGTTGCCGGAGTTCAAGCTGATGTCTACAACGATCAGATCCGGCCGCAGCACGGACAGATCGGCAATGGCCGATTGCGCACCGGCGCTGCTGCCGACCAGTTCTGCCCCCGCCGCCTCGATCGTCGAAACGAGCAAGCGCCGGATGATCGGGGAATCCTCGACGACGTAGACCTGCAGCAGTTTGGAAA
>DASXUA010000535.1:0-4892 GCA_036505095.1 Phycisphaerae bacterium | reverse complement strand
AGATCCCGGCGGTATTCGAGACGGTACAAGAAGCCGTTCATCAGCTTCACCTCTCCGGTCACGGTGGCGTCCTTCATCGTCTGGCCCGTGCCAGTCATGAACCCATCCGGGTCATCAAATACCTCGACCCTCGGAATCACGGCCAACCACGGGAGCGCCTGGACCTTGACGTAGCCTGCAACGCCCTGCCAGCTGACGCCCGAGCCGGCCACTGAGTCCTTGCCGTAGTCATAGTTGGCCATCACGCTGACCATTGGCGTGGCCGTTACGATCACGGTTGTATCGAACAAGTGGCGTACATCGTTATCGTTGTCGGCTTGTTCCGCGCCCACCATGTAATTCTGGATGATGCTCAGCTGTGGGACCGGCTTGACGATGGCCTGCGCACCGAACGTCTTCGCTCCGTTATTGTCCTTGAGGTTGTTCCACCCATTGACGACATCCCCCATGAACGAGAACTTGTCATTCATGGTGTACGTGGCGCGGACGCCCGTGTGGTAGTAGGGAATCGCAAGCGCAAACAGCAGCGAACGTGAGTAGTTCCAGTTGTCTTTCGCTTCAATGACCTCGGCCCCGTGCTGGGTGACGAACTTGCCCGCGTCGATCTGGAGACCGCCTCCTACGGGCGCCAGATAGCTGGCGTACAACTGCTCGATGTGGTCGAACGCGGTCAGTGTACTGGGCTCGGCCGCGTGAATCATCTCAGCGGCGTGACCGGTAATCACCTTGGCGTTGAAGCCAACTCTCGAGTCGGCTGTCGGCGCTTTGGCGACCCAGGCCTGTGCCATGCTGAACTGCGTGTCATTATGCTTGGTGTCGAAATTGCGAAACGGCGCATCTCCTTCTGTCTTGTTGGCGTTGTAGTCGTAGTAGCCGTCCGCCAAGCCCCCAAACTGGATGTTCTGGAAAAACGTTGGCGCGCCGGTGGCCGGGGCCGGCGCGGGCGTCTGTGCAGCGGCCGGCGCCACCGGTAGGGCCGCGATGGCGACGAAGCCAACCGTCAACAATGCCGACATTCCCCAACGACAGACTGAACGCATCAACGACATGTATTACCTCCCTTTTTGCTGGAAAACCATCTCGGGTACCGAACAATTCCACGGCATCGCCGTCACATCTCTGCGGGATGGAAATCCGGGTACGCCACGTTCGCATGCTCGCCCATGTCCAGTCCCTCCAGTTCCTCTGCCGCCGACACGCGGAGGCCGACGATCATCTTGATGACCGTCCAGCCGATGGTCGACACGACGAAGACGAACGCGGCCACGGCAAGGACTCCATATATCTGGGGCAGCAACTGCGCCATCCCTCCGCCCATCAGCAGTCCGGGTTTGGCGACCGCCGCCGCAGGCGCCACCGTGGGATCCGCAAATAGGCCAAGCGCGAGAGTTCCCCAGACCCCGTTCACCATGTGGACCGACACGGCACCCACCGGGTCATCGAGATGGATGCCGTCGAAGAAGAAGACGGCACTGACCACCAGGATGCCCGCGATCACGCCAATCACGAACGCGCTGCCGACGCTCACAAACGCGCAGGGCGCGGTAATCGCCACCAGCCCGGCCAACCCGCCGTTGAGGGTCATGCTCAGGTCTGGCTTCCCCGTGACCAACCACATGGTCAGCAGCGCGCTGATGGAGGCCGTCGCGGCGGCGGTGTTGGTGGTCACGGCAATGTGCGCAATCGAGGCCCAATCGGCGCCCATGGTCGACCCCGGGTTGAACCCGAACCAGCCGAACCAGAGCACGAAGACGCCCAGCGTTGCGGAGGTCAGACTGTGGCCGGGAATGGGCTGCGCTTTGCCATCCTTGTACTTGCCGATACGCGGCCCCAGCATCCAGGCTCCCGCGAATGCGGCCCACCCGCCAATGGAGTGCACGACCGTGGAGCCGGCAAAGTCGAGCATGCCCAGCTTGGCCAGGAATCCACCTCCCCAGATCCAGTGGCCGGCAATCGGATAAATGACGCCAACCATCAGGAACGAGAAGAGAAAGAACGCCCCGAATTTGATCCGTTCGGCCACGGCGCCAGACACAATCGTGGCAGCGGTGCCGGCGAAGACGAGCTGAAAGAAGAACTTCGCCCAGAGCGGAGTGCTGGTCCAATTGAGCGCGCTGTACACACCGCTGTAGGCGTCTCCCGTCAGCGGGCTGTTATCGGCGCCGCTCACAAACCAGAGCCCCGACATGCCCATGAAACCGTTGCCATCCCCGAACATCAGACCGAAACCGAGCAGCAGGAACGCGACGGACGAGACCGCAAACACGATGTAATTCTTGGCGAGGATGTTGACCGTGTTCTTCGCCCGACACAGGCCGGATTCCACCATGGCGAACCCGAGATTCATGAAAAACACGAGGAACGCGGTGATCAGCGTCCACATCGTGTCCATGGCGACCTTCGTGTTATCAATGGCAGGCGCTGCTGCCGCTTGTTCCTGCGCCACCACGACGTACGAGGACATCGGCATGCTCAGGACCAGCGCAAACAGTGCAACGAGCAACGCTTTCCCTGGAAGCGACAGCATCAATCTTGGTTTCGACAGCGGCGGTGGTGCTGTGTCGGCTGGATTCATTCCTCACACCTCTTTAGATGGCGGAACCACTCGGTTCAATTTGTCAGCAGAGAAAACGGGTCGCAGGGCGCGCGAACCCCGTGCGACCGCCTGAGCAAGATGGGATCCAGATCCGGCAACGGCCAGAGAAGCCGGCTATTGAGGGATTTGCCGTGAAAATCGCGGGCGTGTCCGCTTGACGGCTTTAGGCAACATCTACATAAATGTAGTTATAGAGCTTTTCGTAAACATATATGTCTGTTTCGGTCAAATGCAGAAGCGGATTTCCCGGCGCGCCGGCACAGCCGGCGAATGTTGGCGCGCCCTCCACCAGCCGACGAATGGCCATTGACAACCCGAGGCAGGCTACACATTCGTTGTCTTTGTCAATTACGTATACATAAATGTCTGAAGTAGGAATGTTTCGCCGGCAACAGTATGATGCGCAAACGAACGACGCCGGGCCGAACCAGGAGGAGTACCCCGTATGAAGGTCTACGATGCAGCCAGCATCCGCAACGTCGCCGTCGTGGGACACGGCGGATGCGGAAAAACCCAGCTTGTGTCCGCGATGCTGTTTGCGGCCGGCGCCGTCAACCGGCTGGGCAAGGTGGACGACGGGTCCACCGTGACGGATTTTGACGAGGAAGCGATCGCGCGCAAGCACACCCTCTCCTCCAGCCTGGCCCATGCCGAGTGGCAGAAAAACAAGATCAACATCATCGACACGCCGGGCATGGCAAATTTCCTGACGGACGCGCGGTCCGCCCTTCGCGTCGTGGAAGCGGCCCTCGTCACCGTGGACGCCGTTTCGGGCGTCGAAGTGCAGACGGAAAAGCTGTGGACCGAGGCCGCTGCGCTGGGCCTGCCTCGCATCGTGGCCGTCAACCGGCTGGAGCGGGACCGCGCCAGCCTCGAGCGAACGCTTGAATCGGTCCGGCGCGACCTGGCGCGCGAAATCGTGCCGATTCAGCTGCCGCTCGGCGAAGAACGCGGTTTCACGGGGGTCGTCGACCTGATTCGCATGAAGGCCCTGTCCTTTGCCGCCGACGGCGCCGGCACGATGACCGAGAGCGAGATTCCCGCCGCACTCGCGGACAAGGCCGCAAAGGCGCGTGAACAGCTGATCGAAATGGTGGCCGAGGCGGATGAAAGGCTGATGGAAACGTTCTTCGCCGAGGGGACGCTGACGCAGGAGCAGCTCGTGTCGGGCCTGCGCGCGGCCACCGTGGCCGGCACGCTGTTTCCGCTCGTCTGCTCGTCCGGACTCCACGTCATCGGCATCCAGCCGCTGCTCGACGCGATCGTGAACTTCGTCCCCTCGCCGGCGGAGCGCGAGTTTCCGGCGCTCGCGAAGGACGGCTCCGAAACGACTGTCAAGGCCTCCGACTCAGCGCCGTACGCCGCATTCGTGTGGAAGACGATTGCCGACCCGTTTGCGGGCCGCATCACCATGCTGCGGGTGGTCTCCGGCACGCTCAAATCGGATACGACCGTCAACAACCTGACGCGCGACAGCGCGGAGCGGCTGGGCCATTTGCTGGCGCTGCAGGGGAAGACACAGACGCACGTCCCCGAACTCAAAGCGGGCGACCTGGGCGCCGTTGCCAAGCTGAAGGACACGCGCACGAGCGACGTCCTCGCGGACAAGGCGAGCGCTGCGAGGTTTCCCGAGATCAAATTCCCTGAACCGGTGCTGGCCTACGCGATCGAACCGAAGAGCCGCGGCGACGAGGACAAGATCAGCACGGCCATGCAGCGGCTGCGCGAAGAAGACCCCTCGATAGGCTACTCGCGCGATCCGCAGACCCATGAGCTCCTGCTGGCGGGCCAGGGCCAGATGCACATCGAAGTGACCGTCGCGAAACTGAAGCGGCGGTTCGGCGTCGAAGTGAACCTCAAACCGCCGCGGATCCCGTACCGGGAGACGATTACGGCGGCCACCGAGGCGCACGGCCGCCACAAGAAGCAGACCGGCGGCCACGGTCAGTTCGGCGACTGCAAGATTCGGGTGGAGCCGCTGCCGCGCGGGAGCGACTTCCAGTTCGAAGACGATATTTTCGGCGGGTCCATTCCGCGCCAGTTTGTTCCTGCGGTCGAAAAAGGCATCCAGGACGCGCGGATGCGCGGGTTCCTGGCCGGCTATCCGATGGTGGATTTCAAGGCCACCGTCTATGACGGTTCCTTCCACGCGGTCGATTCAAACGAGCTGTCGTTCAAGCTTGCGGGGTCGCTCGCGTTCAAGGACGCGATGACGCGTTCGCGGCCCACGATCCTCGAGCCCATCATGAAGGTCGAGGTCTATGCGCCGAACGACTTCGCGGGCGACCTGATGGGC
>DASXUA010000534.1:0-4948 GCA_036505095.1 Phycisphaerae bacterium | reverse complement strand
AGTCGTCGAGCGTAGGGTCGCGAGCACGTAGCCGCATTCCGGGCATTTTTCGCCGATCACGCCGCGCAGGTTGTAAGCGCACTCCGGGCAGAACAGGTCTTCGGCGATCGCGTCAGGTTCGCTGGTCGCGTCCGCCGAGGTGGCAGCGCGGGCGGAATCCATGACGCCCAGTATACGGCGCGGCGATCATCGGTCGCTATCCCGCGCGTGTGCCCGAAATTGACTCAGAGGAACTGAGCGACTGAGAGAGGCTTGATCGGCACCTCTCAGCAACTCCGTCGCTCTGAGTCCACCACCGTGCCGCAGCTTGGGCTGCGCGACGTTAATCGTCATCGCCATTGCCATTGCCGTTACCATTGCCGGATACGGCGGTGATGCTGCCGAACAGACCGTGCTCCTCGTCGTCTGGACCGGCGGCGAAAAAGAGCGTGTTGGTCGGGCCGGCCATGGTGCCGTTGCCGAAGCTGATGCCCCACAGCCCATCGATCTCGATCGGCTGGCCGTTCGGCTGCCGTAGCCGGCCGCGGAAGGTGCCATTCGATCGGTTATAGGCGTTGATCCGGCCGTCGCCGAAATTACCGATCAGGATATCATTGCTGAACAGGCCGAAATTCGCCGGTGCGGCCGCGATGCCCCACGGCGCGTTCAGCTTGCCGCGCGAGACGAAACGCCGCAGCAAATTGCCGTTGGTGTCGAAGACATTGACGTAGCCCAGGCCGGGCCCGGCGACGTCGTCTTCGGCATCCTCGTCCTGCATCGCATACGTGACGAACAACTCACCATCCAGATTGCGGATGCCAAAAGGAGCGAAGCCCTGCGGAATCGTGGCGTCGACAAAACCGCCGGGGGTGTCGACTTCCGCGAAGTTTCCGTCATAGGTATCGACCGTGCCCTCATGGAAGTTGGTGACGTATAGGAAATTGGCGGATCCGTTATTTCCCAACGCCGCGCCCTTATAGATGGCTCCCTCGTCGGAATCATCCACCACGATGAACGCTTGATGCGAAGGCGGCGGTGGCGGGACGGTGGGCGCCCAGGCGGCGATCGTGCCATCCTCGGTCACAAAAATGAAACGGCTCGGTGCCGAATTCGTGCCATCGCTGACCACGAAGTCGGAGGTGCCGTTAAACACGATGCCGGTCGGCGTGCTCGGCTCGGAGCTGCCCTCCGGCGCGGGAATCGTGACGACCAGCGACTGCGGATTGCCGGAACCGTCGATCAGCCTGGCGGTGCCTTCGCCGTTGATGGCTACCCACCAAAAGGTCGTTGGGCCCGCATCAATGCCCCAGGCGTTGACGAAACCGTCAATGGTGTGGTCGGCGGCGACGAAACCGTCGGAGACGAAGTTATGTACTTCGTAGAACTGGGCACTCACCGGGCAGAGCGTCAGCGTGACGCCGATGATCGCCGCGGCCGCGCTAACAAACGTGCGATGGCATCCAAAACGAATCATCTCGAGCTCCTTTCTGGTTAGAGAATCCCCTCACGACTTATGTCGCCAGACGCAGACTCTCATTGCCTGTCGCCCAGCAATTCTCATGGCATTGGGATTTTGAGGCTGGAAGCGCCCTTGAATGCCACAGCGGCCGCAAGTGGCATGCATTTGCCAAGTTGCGCTCGCTCACGCTCGCGGTCCTGAACGCGCTCCGTCCGCGCTCGCTTACGCTCCCGGCCGGAGGCGTTTGTCAAGATTGCGCTAAGCGCTGGAATTCTTTTGACACTTGCATGACAGGCTTGTCACAATCGCGGGAGGAAGGGGTGCCGGAGCAAGGACGCCCATGATCCTGACCGAGCGCGGAGGCACGTGGCGCAGCGTGCCGGCGATCGTTCTGCTTATCCCAATTTCGGTAGCCCATGCGGACGAGTCGGCCGCGGCCGCGACGCAGCCGGCCGCGCCGTCCAGCGCCCCCACCACGCAGAGCACCGCGCCGGGCGCGCACGTCGGAGCGGTCGAAGCCCAGCCGGCTACCCAGCCCCCCGCCAAGCCGCGCGGGCCGAAGTACCTGCGCCTGCGCTACGATGAGGATTTCAGTTATCTGGAAGGTCCGTCCGATTCGTACGAGCACGACTTCTTCGACCCGATCAAGTGGATCCGCCTGTCCGATGATCTGCACCTGAGCATCGGCGGCGGCTTCCGCTTTCGGATGGAGGCCGAAAGCGACAAGGACTACGACACGAACGAGCGGGGGAACGACACGTTCCAGCTCTACAAGTACCTGCTGCACTTCGACCTGCATTATCGCAAGACCGCCCGCCTGTATGTCGAAGGGCTGAGCGCATTCCTGGAAGACCGCCAACTCCCGGGGCGGGCAAACGACGAAGATCACTGGGATATGGAGCAATTGTTCTTCGACGTGCGTCCGTTCGGCGACGCGACGCCGCTGACCTTGCGCGTGGGGCGGCAAGAGATGCAATACGGTGCGGGCCGGCTCGTGGACTCCACCAACTGGGGCAATGTGCGTAACCGCTTCGATGCCGCCAAGCTGATGTATGAGACCAGCACCTGGTCGTTCGACTTATTTTACGCCAAGCACGTCGATGTCCGCCGCCAGCGGCCGGATCGCTGGCACCGGCAGGATTTCTACGGCGCCTACTTCACCTACAAGGGCATCCCGCGGCACGGAATTGATGTGTATTTCTTTGCGCTGGACGACACAGGCAACCGTCGCAATCCGAACAACTGGGCCGGCGATGTCGCCCGCTATACGCTGGGTTCGCGCTTCTGGGGCAAGACGGCCGGCTTCGATTACGAGACCGAGCTGTTGGGCCAATGGGGCTTGTGGGCGCACGACACCATTCAGGCGTGGAACTGGTCGATCGTGGGCGGGTACACGTTCGAGAAAATTCCGACCACCCCGCGCATCGGAGCCGGCTTCGACCTGGTGACGGGCGACAGGAACCCGAACGACCGATCAGTTCAGACGGCCGATCGGCTTTACGGGTCGACCCACTCCTACTTCGGCTATCTCGATCTGATCGGGCGGGCGAACATAACGGATGTCATCCTGGAATTGTCAGCCTGGCCGGTCAAAGACAAGGTTAAGACGGCCCTGACGTATTATGGTTTCTGGCTTACTCAGAGAAGGGACGCGCTCTACGACACCGGCCTCCGGGCTTCGCGGCGGGATCTGGCCGGACGGTCGGGCCGCGAAGTCGGCAAGGAAATGGACTTGACCATCGAATGGAACATCGACGTGCATTCATCACTGCTGCTGGGCTGGTCGCATTTCTGGGATGGCGATTTCATCAAACGGACGGGCCGCGACAAGGACCCGGACTTCTATTACATTCATTACGCGTTCAAGTTCTGACGCGCGGCGCGACGCGTCCCGAGCGGCGACGCATCAGCGAGCGGCGAGGCGCCGGGTTCAGCCCGGCGGCATAGCCTGGCAAATATTCCGGACGAAAGAGTGAACGACGAGAAGGAGACCTGTCCTATGAAGCGACGCACGCGAGTTATCAAACTACTGGCTTTCGGATTGCTGGCTGCCCCGGCGCTGAACGATCTGCTATGTACGACGCGCCAGATTGAGGCGGCGACGTCCAGTGGAATTCAGACCTTGCTCAACGGCCTCTTCGCGAATTTCTCCAAAAACGTCGCGAACGGCGTCACCGGCAATCAAACTTAACGGTGTGGCTCGCCGCGGCGGTGTTCACGGGATTCGCATCAAGCAGCCAAGGGAAAGTCTGCGCGAAGCCGAGAGCGAGATATGGAAAAGTTGAGCGTCTATTACGAGCGCGAGGGGAACACGCTGAGCATCTGGTTCGATGATCCAAAGAAGGAGCACATATGCGAGGAGAGCGACGACGACGTCGTGCTCGTGAAGGATCGGCGTGGGCGCATCATCGGTTTCGAGCGGCTGAACTTCCTATCCGCCCGGAGTCGGAGGCAACGGACACGCATCCCGGTGGAAGTGCGGATGGCATACTGTTTAGGGCGCTACGTTGAACCCTGACTGATCGAGCACCCCGATGGCGGCGAGTAGCGCGACCTGAGCCTGGTTGTAGCCCACGACTGCTGCGGCATAGCTCAGGCGTGCCCGCATGACCGCATCTTGAGCCACAAGGACGTCCAGTGTCGTCATCGTCCCCACCCGCAAGTTGGCTTCGCTGAGGCGCAGGCTCTCCTCGGCCGCGGTCAGCTGATCGTGCGCCAGGGGAATCGCCAGACTGCTGGCCCGACTCGCTTCTCTGGTCATCACGACTTGGGCCTTGACCTGATCGAGCCGGCGTTCGGCCTCGATCACCGCCTGTTTCTCGGCCGCCCTGGACGCCTTCAAGTCGCCGAACGCCGAAACGCTCCAGCGCCAGCCGGCACCAGCCGAGAAACGCTGCTGATCGCTGAAGCCAAACGTCTGGTCCCGGTCCGGATCGAGTTCGCGTGATCCTCTCAGGAGGTTCTCGCGAATCAGGCCATTGGCGAGCGGATTGGTGGAGAACGAGCCGTTGGGCGATAGTGGATTGACGATCAGGTTCCCCGGGATTCCCTGGCCTTTGTTGACGTGATTGGCATGACCAGTGATGCCGCCAATCTGGTACGAAACCTGAAATTGCGGGCCAAATGCACCCCACCACGTGGCACCGCGATCGGCAGCGGCGGCTTCGACCAAGGCGCGTACGCGCTCCAGGTCGGGTCGATACGCCACGGCCAAGCCGAGCAAATCGTCGAGGTCCAGATCGTCGCGCACGAGGGTGACGGGTGGCAGCGCATCGGCCTTCGGGACCAGGGTGAGCGTCGGCTCAAGCCGCAGGGTTGTCGCCAGCGCGACGGAGGCATTGTAGAACGCATTTACGGCCGCGATCAGTTCCTGGCGCCGCTCGGCCAGCCGGGCCTGAGCGCGCAGATCGTCGGCCGGAACGCCCGTGCCCGCCTGCAAGCGCAGGCGCGTGATGCGCAGCAGTTCCTCGGCCTCCGTCACTCCTTGCTGACCGGCCGAGACGCGCGTCT
>DASXUA010000533.1:0-16607 GCA_036505095.1 Phycisphaerae bacterium | reverse complement strand
AAGCCCTCGGGCGACGGCATACCGCGCTCGCTGCGCAGCACCGCCGCCAGCACCGGGTGCACGCCTCCATTCAGCACGTCAATTCCCAGCGAATCACAGTGCAGCGCCTCACCCACGTCGCGATAGCTTACGGACTCCTTGCGATCCTTCATCCACTTGCGGACGCGCCGAAAGCCACGGAGATCGACGGCATAATCGGTGTCCTGGGTAAAGCGCGGCTGCGTGTAATGAATGACCGCCTGGGCTCCGATCAGCAGGTGCCGTCCCGATTCAATCAGGCCGATCAGTTCGCGCCGCAGGGGCGTATCTTTGGCGATCACGGCGGCCTCCAGCTCCTTGATCCGGCGGCGGGTGCGCGCGTAGACGCTCGTGCTGGTCGATGCGATCATGTCTATACCGACGCGCCGGCAAAATGCCGACGCTACTGGCCGGTCACCACGGCGACTCGCCTGTGGCGAGCTGGAAGCCGGCGCTACTGGCCGGCAGGATGCCGGCGCTACGGCATTTTAGCCGCGGCGAGCGCGCCCGACCAGCGCGCTCGCATCCGCGCAATGGCCCGGCTAGAATGCTCATGCTCAGGGCGCATAGCTCAGCGGTTAGAGCAGCGGACTCATAATCCGTCGGTCCCAGGTTCGAATCCTGGTGCGCCCAGGCGACATTGCCGATTTCAGATTTCCGATTTCCGATTAACCGGTGCGCCGCGTTGCGCCTAATCGCTCCGCAAGCGCGTTCGAAACTGCGCAGCAAATCGGAAATTGGAAATCGACAATCGGAAATCCCCTCACGGGGCGCCGAGCGGTACGTTCCAGGGCGGGTCGTTCAGATGGCTGCGTTTTTCGGGCGTGCCGATCCAGGCGTTCAGACGATCCAGCATGTCCCGGCGGGCGTTCGTTCCGCCGCGCTGATAGGCCTCGATGATGCTGGGGATCGTGCCGGGGTTCGGTGGGGGGGCGATCTCGGTGAGCAGACGCTCCTCGAGATAGACGCGGTAGGCCAGATCATCCTTCTGCGGCCCGCGGAGCTTTTCGTCCGCCAGCCGCGTCACGTCCAGGCGCAGCATGGTCGCCAGCCGGTTGACCAGCGTGCTGCGCTGCGGCGCGCCGATCTTCGCCACGTGCTGGAGCAGATACTCAAGACCGGGCGTATCGCCGGCATCGGCGCTGCGCGGGTCCTGACGCCAGCGCTCCAACCGCGCGCCCAGAATCGCAATGATCGGCTCCAGAACTTCACCCGCCTTCTCAGCCGGATACCTCAGCGCGAAATAAATGCGCGTTAAGACGACCGGGTTGCTTTCCTTCTCCGCCGCCTCCTGAAGGATCTGGGTCGTGTGCTTCGTCAGGGTGGTATTCAGGAGAATGTTGCCCATCAACGCCACGAACCCCTTGGCGCATATGAAACGCACCTCCATATCCGGATGCGATAAACCCTTCTCCAGGGCATCGATCGCGCCCATCCGTCCGCTTTCAGCGAGCGTCCGGGCCAACGTTCGCGCCAGCAGCGGATCGCCCTGCTTACCCTGGCCGAACTCCTGTAGGCAAATAGCCACGAACAACTCCATCAAACGGTTGCGATAAGCTTCACTGCCGGGGGTGGTGTTGAACTCAGCATTCAACGCCTGCCGAAAAGCATCGTCGGCCGCATCCTTGTTGGTATTGGACTTCCAGGCCTGGATCTGGGCGTTGATCCAGTCGGTCATGATCGCTTCCTGCGCCGGCGCGAACGTGGCCAGATTGCGAAGCGGCGCCAATGGGGAAGCCTGGTTCTGGGCAGCCGTGCGCGCCGCGAAACCCGCTGACAGAACAAGCACGATACTGACGGCCCGAGGCCGGGGACGAACCATCCACTGGCTCCGTTGTGCTGCGCGCCGGTTTGTTTGCCACCAGCCTCCGAGTCCGCCCCGCCTCGGCGGATCGGCCTTTGCGGATCCGCCGCGGCGGATCGACGCAGTCCCCGCCGCGCGGGGACTCGGCACGCCGGTGGCCTGCCCTTGACACTCCGGTCCGGACGAGGTCCGGCCGTCGCGAAGCGCCGGGTTCGCCGGGCGAATCCGGCGTATCAAGGGCCTGCTGGTGAGGCTCGGGCGGGCCCCGACACGATCACGCAGCCCCCGCAGCGCGGGATGCGACGGAACCGAATCGACGGCCGCGCCCGGTAGGCCGGAACCGTACCGACTTTTCAGCAGGGTTGTCAACCCCTCAAGGCGCGCGGATCGCATGGCTACCCAAAGCCGTGAAGCCAGGCCTCCCGCGGCGCGCCGGGACCCCAAAACTTGACGCTGAATCCGGCGCGGTCGTATAGTTTGCCCAATCCGCCGCTGTCCCGGCGCGCCGGGAGGGCGATGGGATCGCTTCGACTGGATGAACAGCAAGTCCGCAGGTATCCCCGCCCCCGCCGTCCGCCGACTCAGCCTTTATCTGCGCCAACTGGAGGCCTTTGAGGCGCGTAATTGCCGTACGGTCTCGAGCAAACAACTCGGAGAAGCCCTGCATCTGACCGATGCTCAGGTTCGCAAGGACCTGGCCTACTTCGGTCAATTCGGCCATCCAGGAATTGGTTATCGAGTCCCGGAGTTGATCACCCGTGTGCGACGCATCCTCGGGACCGATAAGGTTTGGAACACGCTGCTGGTCGGCGCCGGCAATCTTGGCCGGGCGCTGGTGTCTTACCGCGGCTTTGCCCGTAAGGGGTTCCGGATTGTTGCGGTTTTCGATAATGATCCGCACAAGGTCGGCAGCCATCTCCTGCCCGACCGGTCCTTGACCATCCGCTCCATCGAGGACATGCCGGAAGTCGTGGCCGCTCAGTCAATTCAACTCGGGATTATCGCCGTCCCGGCGGACGCGGCTCAGGCCGTCGCCGACCAGATGATCGCCAGTGGGATTCGCGGAATCTTGAACTTCGCCCCGGCCTCCTTGCGCATGCCCGGAAACGTGGCCGTCAGCGGCGTCGACCTGGCGGTCAATCTCGAACAGCTCTCATTTCAGCTCGGCGGGTCGGTTTCGTAGCGCTGGGGGGTTCGAGTGTGGCATGTCCGCCGCAGGCCGATTCGCCGTGGCGGACTTTCACGCCCGCCGCGGCGCGTAAACTGCGCGGGTAAGCATGTCTGATCCGATGTCTGCGTCTGAGCATGGCTACCCGGCTCACGCCGTGAAGCCATGCCACCCACGGGCTTGTTGCCGTTCGCTGGCGGCGATAAGATTCTGTGGCGTTGGCCCGCCGCGGCGGGATCGCCGTGATGAGGATTGTCCATGTCGACCAGTCATGCGCCGTCCGGCGCGTCTGAAACATCTCTGGCAGAACGGGTGTCGGCCGTTCTGGACTTGATCCGGCCGGCCGTTCAGAGCGATGGCGGCGATCTGGAATTGGTCGAGGTTGACGCACAGGGCCGCGTTCACGTCCGCCTGCACGGCGCTTGCGTCGGATGCCCGTCCAGTATGATGACCTTGGCGCTGGGGATCGAGCGCAATCTTAAGGACAAGGTTCCCGAAGTCACTCAGGTCGTCTGCGTTTGACCCCCCGGCAGGGTGTGCCAGGCTTTTGACAGAACCGCGAGCCGATTCTAGCGTATCGACAAGTGAAGATGGTCTGTCCGGGGCCGCATGGCCCTTTTTTCGTGCCTTGTGGCGGTGAAATGACTCTCAGCACTCAGGACTCAGGTCGAAGATCCGCCGCAGCGAGACTCGGGATGCACACCAGCGTGGCCGGCCTCGGTTGGGGCGATGAGGGCAAAGGCAAGATCGTCGATCTGCTCTGCCCCGATTTCGACCTGGTGATCCGTTATAACGGCGGGGCCAACGCCGGGCACACCGTCTGCGTCGCCGACGAGAAATTCGCGGTCCATCTGGTCCCCAGCGGTGTGCTGCATCCAGGCATCGTCGGCGTCATCGGACCCGGCGTGGTGGTCGATCCGCTCGAATTGCTCGGCGAGATCGATGGGCTGGCGGCGCGCGGTGTGGAAGTAGCTGACAATCTCAAAATATCCGATCGCGCCCATGTGGTCATGCCGTATCACAAAATCGAGGATGCGCTCAGCGAGCAGGCCGCCTCGTCGCGCGAGCGGATCGGCACGACGGCGCGCGGCATCGGCCCGTGTTATGCCGACAAGATGCGGCGCGGCGGCGCGGTGCGCATGATCGATCTGCTCAAGCCGGCGCGTTTGAGGCCGCGCCTGGAAGCGAACGTCCGCTTCAAGCGCGCCATGCTCAAGGCCCTGTACGGCAGCGATGGCGGGCTGGAGTTCGAAGCCATCTCGACCGACATCAGCGTGGCGGCCAGGCGGCTGGCACCCTACATTATCGATACGACTAGCTTCCTGGCCGAGCGCATCAGCGCCGGCGCCCGGTTGCTGTTCGAAGGCGCCAACGGCACTTTGCTCGACGTGGATCACGGCACCTATCCGTACGTGACGTCGAGCAGCACGTCGCCGGCGGGCATCGCGGCCGGGGCGGGGGTTCCACCCCATCTCGTCAAGCGCTTCATCGGCGTGACGAAGGCCTATGCGACGCGCGTCGGCGCCGGCCCGTTTCCGACGGAGCTGACCGATGCCACGGGCGAGCGTATCCGCGTCGCGGGGCATGAATACGGCACCACCACCGGCCGGCCGCGGCGCTGCGGCTGGTTTGACGCGCTTGCAGCGCGCTACAGCGTGGCGCTCAGCGGCACTACCGAGATCGCGCTGATGCACCTCGACACTCTCAGTGGCTTTGACGAAGTCGGCATTTGCACCGCGTATCGCTACCGCGGCGAGCGGTTGGAAACTCTGCTGGCCGACGCCGAAGCACTCGCGGAGGTTCAGCCGGTCCTCGAAATGCGCCCCGGTTGGATGGGCAACCTGCGCGAGGCGCGCCGTTTCGGCGACTTGCCCGACGCCGCCCGCGCGTACATTGCCCGCATTGAGGAATTGCTGCGCGTGCGCGTCAGCATCGTGAGCGTCGGCCCCGACCGCCGGCAGACTTTGGTGCGCGGTGAGTCGAATCCTGAAAACTGAAAACTGAACACCCCATGACCGAGCCTCCGCTGGATCCTCGTGAAACCCTGGGCATCGATCGCGACGATCTGCCGCGGCACATCGCCATCATCATGGACGGCAACGGCCGCTGGGCGCGCGAGCGGCACCTGCCGCGCATCCGCGGGCACGAGCGCGGGGCGCAGGCCGTGCGGGCCGTGGTGACGCGCTGCGCGCGGCTGGGCGTGGAGGCCCTGACCCTCTACAGCTTCAGCGCCGAGAACTGGAAGCGGCCCAAGGCCGAAGTCGATTTCCTGATGGAGCTATATGGCGAGTATCTCGTGGCCGAGCGCGGCGAGATCATAGAGAACAATATCCGGCTCGTGCACCTGGGCCGGCGTGAGGGTCTGCCCGCGGGCGTGCTGAAAGAGATGGACACGACCATCGCGCTCTCGGCGCGGAACACGGGCCTGAAGCTGTGCCTGGCGCTGAACTACGGGTCGCGGCTGGAGATTCTGGATGCGGTGCGCGAAATCGCGGAGGAAGTGCGCAATGGACAGCTTCGCCTGGACGACATCGATGAGCAGCATTTCAGCGCGGCGCTCTACACGACCGGTCTGCCCGATCCGGATCTGCTGATCCGCACGGCCGGCGAGCGGCGCATCAGCAATTTCCTGCTGTGGCAGATCAGCTATGCCGAAATCCACGTGACCGACGCATATTGGCCGGATTTCACAACCGACCACCTCGACAGGGCTATCCGCGACTATGCCGGCCGCGAACGCCGCTTTGGGGCCGTATCGGCAACTGCCCGCCCCACTTGATTTTCGCCCAGCCGCGCGGTCTAATCTGTGTGCCGAAGCCGCGTAGCTCTGGCCCAAGTACCCGGCATGCGAATGAAATAGCCGGGGGCGTCAGGGCATAGCGCTCAGCGCTGGAATCCGGTTTACCGGAGCGCCATTTGCATTTGAGCACGCTTGGCTTCGGCTTTTTGTTGCGCTGCGGACAACGCTGGAGGATAAGCCATGTTCAGCAGGATTCCGTTTCGGACCATCGCGATCATTACCGCGGCTTCGATTGCCTCCATTCGGCTGCGTGCCGAGGATCCGCCGGAGAAGCCCAAGCGTCCCGACATTTACGATAAGCAGGCTGACGGTGACCAGCAGATTGCGGCCGCGCTGCCGGCGGCCAAACGCGAAAACAAACGCGTGCTGCTGCAGTTCGGCGCGAACTGGTGCGGCTGGTGCCACAAGTTGCATGCGCTGTTCCACGACGATAAGGACATCGACCGCGAGCTGCGCTATGAATACGAGGTCGTGCTGATCGACGTGGACAAGACCGATGGCGCGAAGCACAACGCCAAGATCGACGAGCGCTATGGAAATCCCACGCAGCACGGGCTGCCGGCTCTGGTCGTTCTCGACGCCGACGGCCAGCAGCTCACGACGCAGGACACCGGCGAACTCGAAGAAGGCGATCATCATAATCCCGAGAAGGTGCTGGCGTTCTTGAAGAAATGGCAAGCGGAGCCGGTCGCGGCTGACGAGGTACTGTCAGGCGCGCTGTCCCGCGCGAAAACGGAGCACAAGCTGGTTTTCGTCTATTTCAGCGCGCCGTGGTGCGGCTGGTGCAAGAAGCTGGATGCGTATCTGCATCGGGACCAGATCGCTCGCATCTTCGAAACCGCCTACGTGCCGGTAAAAATCGACGAAGATCGCATGACCGGTGGCAAGGCGCTGGAAGCGAAGTTCCGGCGTGAAGATGACAAGGGCATTCCGTTTTTCGTCGTGCTGGACGCGACCGGCAAGAAGCTGGCGGATTCCAACGGGCCGAAGGGCAATATCGGTTTTCCGGCCGAGCCGGATGAGATTGAGCACTTCAAGCGCGTTGTGCGCCAGACGGCTCCGGCGTTGAATTCCCAGCAGGTGGAAATCCTCGAGCAGGGCCTCAAGCCGGGCCAGTGAACAAGCACTTGCGCCGCCCTTACGACGCGTGAGAGGCGCGCGAGAGGAAGCCTACACTGGACTCGAACAGCGCCTGTGTATTCGGCCGCGCCCCGCTCTGATCCTCTTCCGCTTCCAAGTCAGCCAGATTGGCCAGGCACAGCGGGCAAGCGACCACGTCCAGGTGAAACTGCGTGTAGCTCAGCCAGGGTTCTTCCAGCACGCCCAACAGGTACGCTCCGAGCGTGCCGCGCTTCAGACAGGTAAGCCGCTGCTCGCGCCACACGCGGGCCACGGTGACCTCGGCGTGCGTCTCGTCCAGCGCGGCCCGGGCGGACGTTTCCTGCTCGGCCAGAAACTTCTGCAAGCGCTGCAGCGCCCGAAACTTGATGCCGGCCACCGCCTTCTGGTCGATGCCGCAGACCTCGGCCACTTCGAGATTGCGGCGCCCGGCGTAGAAGATCAGCTCAATCACCTGCAGGTCATCGAAGGCACTGCGATCGCGCAGCTCGTGGATCAGTTTTCGCAGCACGTCCGCCAGCACGGTCTCTTGCAATTGGCGCGCCTCGGCCGTTTCAGCGGCGCTGCTGGGCGATTCGGCGTCGTCGGCCACCGCCTGCTCGAGCCAATCTTCGGCGTCCGCCGCCCCGCCCAGCGCGGCCGTCTTGCGCGAGCGAAACAGATCGCGCAGCTTGTGGCGGATGATCGTGAACAGATAGGTTTCGAGCGAGCGGATGTTATCGTAATGGGCGAGCGATTGCAGGAACCCGACGAAGGTATCTTGAACCAGGTCTTCCGCATCGGCCAGGCTTGGCGCGCGGCCGCGCGCAAATGCCAGCAGCCGCCCGCCGAAGCGATCGATAAGCTGGCGCCAGGCATCCTGGTCGCCCTGTCGAATACGATCGACAAGAAATCGATCCGCATCGCTGGTTTCCACGCCGATAGCCTACGCGAATCGAACGTCCGCCGCGATACGTCATCGGGGCCCTGCATTTCCGGGCCATCCGTGCCCACGCGGGAGGTTTCGTCCCACAGGCTGTTGCTAGCCTCTGGGCCGAAGGCGCGTAGAATAGTGTTGGCTGTTGTGCTCCGGAGGCTTGAGCATGCCCGTGCATGACTGGACGTGCGTGGAGGCGGGTATTTTCCACGATCTTCACGTATCCTGGATCCCCGAGCTCAAGAAGGCGCTGAATGGTGGATTGTTGCCGGAAGGCTACTACGCGCTTTCCGAGCAGCACGCCGGGCAAATGGTTGCGGACGTACTGACGCTGCACGTCAGCCCCGCGCTCTCCGGTCAGCAGAAGCAGGCGGGTGCATGGCCGTCGATTCCGGCTACCGGCGGAATGGCCGTGGCCGCGGTGGCGCCGCGCGTCCGGCGCCGAGAAACCCTGAGCGGCCCGCGGTATCCGCGCACCCTGGCCATTCGACATGTCAGCGGTCACCGCCTAGTTGCCCTGCTTGAGATCGTTTCTCCGGCGAACAAGGATCGTTCCGGGAGCCTGGAAGTTTTCGCCTCTAAGGCCGCGCAGGCGCTGAATGCCGGCGTCCATCTGTTGGTGGTAGACCTCTTTCCGCCGGGTCCGCATGATCCGCGCGGAATCCACGACGTGATCCGCTCTCAGGTCGGCGATTCGGACGAGCCTTACGAGCTGCCGGCCGGCGAGCCGATGACCTTGGCCAGTTACGCGGCCGGTCCACCGGTGGCGGTCTACCTGGAACACCTGCGCGTCGGTGCCGACCTGCCCGACATGCCCTTGTTCCTGCACCCGGAGCGCTACATCAACGTGCCGCTGGAATCGACCTATCGCTCCGCCTATCAGACTCTGCCCGCATTCTGGCGCGACGTGCTCGAAGGGCGCCGCCAGCCGAGCTAAGACAGCCTGCTCTCGCCGAAGCTGTCGCGGTACTCACGACACGCCCGCAGCTTCATGCGTTCAGCTCCGCCGGGGAAGCCTCGAAGCGCGGCGCGGTGCTGTCAACCGGTGCGGGCGGAGCCGCGCTGTCGGGAATGACGAACGGTTTGGCCTCGGGCCGCGGCTTCAAGCGCCTGGGTCGCGCTGCCCGGCGGTCGGCGATCACGGTCAGCAGAAGTGTTGCAAACAGCAAGGCCGATATTCCGGAAGCCGCGCGCAGCGCCCAGCGCTCATGCGGTTCCAGTAGTGAATACTGCCAACCATCGCGGTACCACCGCAGCGAATTCCGATGGCGTCCCCAACTCTCATCCAGGTTCTCAACGGTGTATGTTTGCCCGCTGCGTCCATGAACATCGGGAACCGCGGGGCCGACCCAGGCGGGAGTCCGGTAGGTATTGAGCGGGACGAGTGGGGCGGCGATGCCGAAGGCGCTCACGGCCAGCAGCAGGGGGCGCAGCGTCTCGCGCCAGACGCCCGGTCGCCGGCGAAGCGTGAGCTTGCTCAGGCTGAACACGAGTGCTCCCGCGCAGGCCAACGCGCCGATTCCCGTGCCGACCCGCTCGTCCACGGCGAACTCGGACGATCCGGCTGCCAGCGCCAACGCCAAAGCACCGCTGACCAGCAGAAATGACACCACGCTCCAGAACACGCGCGTGATGCCCCAGCGCACCGCCGGCACAGGTGTCGCCGATGCCGCTCGCGCGAGAGCGCTCGGGTGCTCAATAGGGATCGCCAGCGGCGGATAGACGCCGCCCGAAGACGACTCCTCCGGCTGTGGCGGCGTGGCGCGCGACTCTGAATACTCGATCCGATGCTCCGCCACGGGCGAGCGCGCGGGCGCTGTGGGCTGCGGCGCTGGTGTTCCAGGCGCGCGGCGCATACTCGGTCGCACGCACGCGAACACCTGCACGACCAGCGAGCTGGCCGCCGCGACCGCCGCGCACAACAGCATCACAGTCCCCTCGTGCCGCACGCCGAAGATTCCGGTTGCCGGTAACGCGAGGACCAATCCCAGCAATCCGGCTTTGAAGGCCTGTCCAAGCCGCAGCTCGCCGGCGGCACCATCGCTGATCCGGCTCTCCCAGTCGATCAGCAGCGCCGCGATCAGCAGTGCCACCAAAACGGCCACGCCCGATTCTGGATTTCGCTCGCTGAGCAGCGGCGCTGAAGCCACCAGCATCGGCACCGCGCAGCATCCGGTGAGTAACATCTTCTTCGCCCAGCGCACCTGCTGATGCACCGTCATCCAGCGCAGCAGGCGCCGCCACACACCGACACCAGCGCTCATCGCGATCACCAGCATGCCGGCACTCGCACCGGCCTCTTCGCTGCGCGACTGGCTGCCGACCAGCAAGCCGATTCCCACGGCGATCCCGATCGACATGATGGCGCTGAGCACGAAGCGCTGCATACGTTCGCCCCGAGTGGGAAACTGAGCGTCCCCGCGACTCGGCGCGCCGGCTCCGGCACCCGCCCCGCGCGCAAATCTGGCTTTGCCTTGCAGCTTTGCCAGCTTCTTCTCCAGCTTGCGGCTGATGCGTTCGTGTTTGCGGGCGAAGCGCTCGCCGAAGCTTCCGCCGCGCAGCGGCGCAGGCGGTGGACTGTAGCGCGGATGGGTCGGCGTGAGATTCGGCGAGGGCATCGGCGACGGGTGCACGTCCACGCCACGGCGCACCGCCGCCGCCAGGCTCACGGGGTCGAACCCCACCACGCTCTGCTTGATATCGTCGACATCCAGAATGGCCTCGACCATCTCGTCGACCGTCTGATAGCGCAGGTTCGGGTCCTTCGCCAGTGCCTTGCGGATCACGTCGGGAAACGGCGGCAGCAGCTCGTCCACCTCGGGCTGGGCCGTCAGATGCTTCATCAGCACCTCGCCCATCGTCGCACCTTCGTACGGCACGCGGCCCAGCAGCATCTCGTAGAGAATCACGCCCAGCGCGTAGATGTCGATGCCGCGCTGATAGCTGCCGCTGCCCACTTCCGGCGCCATGTAGTGCACGGTGCCGACGCTGGCCGTCTGCGCACTGTGCCGCGACACGCTGATGAACTTGGACAGGCCGTAGTCACCAATCTTGACGTAGCCGTCCTCGTAGAAAATGTTCCCGGGCTTCAGATCGCGATGCACAATCCCGCGGTCGTGCAGGTACGCCAGGCCCCGGGCGATCTCGCGCACGAAATAGGCCGCTTTCTGCGGGCCCATCCCGCGCGATTCGGCGATCAGCAGGTCGCGCAGGCTGGGGCCGCTGACGTATTCCATCACGATGAAGTATTCGCCCTCGGCGTTCTGCTTGACGTCATAGACCGTGACCAGGTGCGGACTCTTGAGGTTCAGGCAGTGCGACACGCCGCGCAGCTCGACCGACGGATTGTCGCGCAGGTACTTGAGCGCGACCTCTTTGCCGCCGTCGCTGATGGCGTAATAAACCTCGCCGAATCCGCCGCGCCCGACGCCGCGCTGGATCACGTAGCCGTCGAGCGGTCGATCGCCATGTTTGAATGCATACGCCACGCTAAGCTCCCTTAGGACATTGAGACGCTGAGAATCTGAGACTCCATCATTATTATCCCTCGCAGTTTCTCAGCGTCTCAGCGTCTAATCATGCCAACCGTGCCGGTATCGATCGGTTGAACCAGGGTTGAATGACAAAGCTCAAGTCGCCGATCTCGATGGTCTTGCCTATTTCGATGGGCCGGGCTTCAGTCTGCACCGGTCCGAAACCCTGCGGCCGAATCCATAGCATGCCAGCCCGTTCGAACAGCACGTATGCCCGGTCCGCTTGGTGGCAGGCGATGTGCGCTGCGGATCCCGCGCCGACGGTCGCATGTCCTTGCAACAACACCACACGCCGGATGTCCGCCGGCATCCGCGTCGTATCGCTCAGGTCCAGCACGGCCGAAGCGCTCTTGCGGCTCGGCAACCGGAAAGTGAACTTCGCCTGCCGGCCGAGCACAACCCGGTCGCCGTCGCGCAGAAGCTGGTGCCGTGTGTTCCGTCCGGCGACCGTCACTTCGCGTCCGGAGAGCAGAAAGTAATCCTCATCCAGGCGCGCAATCTCCGCGTGCCGCTCCGCCAGATCGGAAGTGATCGCAATATCCGCCGGCTGATCCGCAGCGGCTCGCCCGACCGTGACACGCGCCCCACGCAGCAGCAGGAAGCTGCCGCCACCGTCGACCAGCATGAGCAGCCGCTCGGCGAGTCCGTTAGTCACCGCCGCGCGTGGTTCGTCGGCTCCCAATGGGCGCGCTGCGACACGTCGCGTCTCCTCCAATTCAGCCAGGCGCTCCGGCCGCGTCGGCGCCGGGGCTGCGCCCAGCGCACCCAGTGGACCGGCCGTGAGTTCGGCCAGCAGATCCGCCGACTGCTTGAGCTGCGATACGCAGACGCTCACCCAACCGGCGTCCGGCAGCAAGTGCTGCAAGCGCAGCGCCTGCTGCCGGGCGTCGTCCAGCTTGTGTTGCCGCAGGCATGTGCCAGCGGCGCGTGCGGTTTCGAGTATCTGTTCCAAATCGCGCCCCAGCGGTGTAGCGCGGGCGAGATCGCCGAGAGTCGCCAGCGCTTCGGACACACGAACCACGCGGCCTGCGATCAGAGCGGCGCGCGCGTCGTCGAGCACGCGGGCACACACAATGGATTCCAGCCTCATAACGGCTTCCGATCGCGCATCAGCGGCGCGCGCCCGCCGGAGTTGTTCGAGAGCGGGCGCGACCTGGCCGGCCTGGAACAGCCGCTCAGCCTCACCGGCGGCTTGCGCGGCCTCGGCTCGCCGCCGTTGGATGTCCCGCTGAATTTCATCGGCCTGAGCGTCGTCCGACGGCGTCGCGGCCAACAGCGCTTGTCCCGCATCCAGCGAACCGCCGTCCACCCGCTGGCGCGCGGCCGTCAGCCGCCGTCGCCGCGAGTCGTCCATGCGTAGCGCCTCCTGACGGACGGTCTGAACGTGCTGGCGGAGTTCAGCGATTTCGTCCAATTTCCCCGGAGTCGCCTGCCGGGCGCACGCGTCAGCGCGGTCGAGGTCCAGGAACGCCTCAGCGAAGCGCTCCTCCCGAAAGTGTATTCGCGCCCGTTCCACGAGTTTACCCGCCAGTTCGGCCAGAATCGCCACGCCGCGTTTTTGCGTGCGTAGGTCCGGGCTGAGAGCGAGGCGGAAGGCTTCCTCCAGGCGGTTGTGCCGGAGGGCCTGCTCGGCCGCTCGAACCCTCGTAAATAAAAGCTGGCTGAACATCTCAAAGATCCGCCCCGGCGCGCCGGGGACCCACGCTGCCACTGGATTCGCAGTCCAGCGGCGGATATTCGCCTTGGGAGGGCGAGGCACGGAGGGCGAGGCGCCCGCCGAGCCGTGGCTCGCCAGGAGGCTCGCCCTCCCAAGTAACGGCTCGCCCTCGCGAAAGACCGCGGGTACGTTGTAACCGAGGAGAACATCAGCGTGAACTTGCAGGCGATTGCGGGCGAATATGCTATATGCCGGTTGCCGGCCGGAAACCCCTGGCCGAATTGGGCCATGGCCGGGGACTCGTTTTGCTCGGTTACGCGCACGCCGGACGAACTCTCGGTGGTGGCCGAGCAAGCCAGCGTGCCGGCCGGAGTGGTAGCCTCGCGGGGTTGGACCTTGTTCCGCGTCGCCGGGACCTTGCCGCTAGATGCGATCGGCATTGTATCCGGAATCGCGCGGATCCTGGCCGATGCGAAGATCAGTCTCGCGTGCATCGCGACGCATGACACCGATTATTTCCTGGTGAGCCAGGTGCATGCCGCGCGTGCACGCGACGCGCTGGAGCAGGCCGGCTATCGCTTCACGCATTGAGGCTGCTCAGAACCGCGCCTGCGAGGGCGGGGTGAGTCTTGAACACGAGCAGCGCGCGGACATCACCCCCCACTGGCGTGAGGGGTTCTGATGAGAGCAGCATGCCGCCATTCGCCGTCAAGGTGGTCGTCTCGGTCGCGGCACTGCCGATCCTGGCGGTACTGTTCGTCTGCATTGCGGGAATCGGCCGCGGCAGTTTGCTATACGTACTTATCGCTGATGTCGTATGCGGCCTGCTGACGGTGGTCGGCTGGATCGCGCTGTGGCGATCGACGGTAAACTGGACGCGGGCGCGCATCCAGGGAACTGTCTTGGCGACGATTTGCTGCACCGCAGCCGGTGCAGCGCTGGCTTGGCTCTTTGTGCAGTCGTTTCCACGGTCAGGCGCGGAAGGCGCGGCGCTGGCGGGCGTGTTCGGCGGCGGCTGCTGGATTCTGTGGACCACCTGGCTCTGGCGGCAGACACCGGCCGAGCGGCTGGCGGCTGCCATGCGCGCCTCGCCGGATCAGACCGTCTTGTGTCCCACCTGCGGCTACAATCTCGCAGGCCTCTATGAGGCGCGTTGCCCCGAGTGTGGCACTCGCTATACGCTCGTCGAGTTGCTGCATGGCAATCGCGAGCCGCTGGATACCGATGAGCCCGGCGCGCGCCAGATCACGAGCGGCAGTAGCGGTTCCGTGGCGCGCTAGTTGCTTACACAATGCTGCGACGTCTCGACGCGCGCATAGGTCCTATGCGACCCATAGGACCTATATTGAAGGCTGAGGAGCAACGACATCGACCCGGTACCTTTCGCCATCAAGGACTGCACGCTCGCCTCGATCGCCACCGGTCTCCGCGCCCAGAGTCTGCGCGAGTTCCACGATCGACTGCAGGTAGTGCCGGTCGCGTCGGTGTACTATCACTTCTGGGGCGTGCTGCTGCGGCCTGGATTTGAGGATCCCGAGTACAACAACGACTTCGCCTCCTGGGCCAAACATGGCCTGCACGACCAGCGGCTGGCGGAGCGTCTGGGCGTCATCGATCCGACCGACTTTCAGGACTTAGAGCAGCTTCGCCGCGAGGTGCTTGACGAAGTTGAGGAGCGGCTGGACGAAAGCGAGTTCGTCCCCTGGTCCAAGCCGGAGGACCAGTTTCATTTCGTTCGCTCGCAAACCGTCGTCTTTGATACGCACCGCCTCATTGAGCATCCGCGCGACCTGCCGGCCGTCGTTCCACAACTCTCGCTCGGCAGCATCTTCTATCACGTCGTCGACGCACGCCGCCGCGAACCGCGTGGTTCTGACGATTTCCGCGGCTGGCTGGGACAGTTTGGTGACGAATTTGCCGCCCTGCGCGAACAACTCGCTGGGGTTGATCCGTTTTTTACAACGCTAGCCGGCTTGCGGCGGCAACTGGCCGGGATTTTCAGCCAGTATTTTCAGGAGCCCGCCCGCGACGGCGAGGCGAGCTACGCTCGCGACCAAGCCACTGACGAAAGGCTTGTCGCGCGCGGGGCGGTTCAGAACCCCGCCCGCGAGTCGCAGATCCGCCGTGGCGGAGGCGGGGTGAGTTACGAGCACGACCAGCGCGCAAATGTCGCCCCCCACGGGCGTGGTGGGTTCGGAGGCGCGTCATGACACCGATGCTGCAAGCCTACGCCACGGTCGTCGGTCGGGATGCGGTCGAGCACCTGCGCCAGCTTGCCGGTCTGCTGAAAGGCATGAAGGTCGTGCACGTGAATTCTACGCGCCTGGGCGGTGGCGTGGCCGAAATCCTCGAGAAGCTCATCCCGCTCAAGCGCGAGCTGGGGCTCGACGCGCACTGGGAAGTGATCACCGGTCACGGCGAGTTCTACCAATGCACCAAGGGCTTTCATAATGCACTGCAGGGGCACGCAGTTCAGATTTCCCAGTCGCTCCTGACGGCCTTCGAAGAAACCAACGCCCGCAACGCCGAGCAGTTACGCGCCACGCTCGAATCGGCCGATGTGGTGTTCATCCACGACCCGCAGCCGGCGCCACTCTTGAAGCACTGCCCGAATCGCAAAGGCAAGTGGATTTGGCGCTGCCACATCGACGTGAGCCGGCCGCACCGCCCAGTCTGGAAATATCTGCGCAACTTCGTCCAGGGCTACGACGCCAGCATCTTCTCCCTGGCTGATTTCGCGCAACCCTTGCCGCATCCGCAGTATCTGATCCCGCCCAGTATCGACCCGCTCAGCGACAAGAACATCGACCTGGACGAAGTCGAAGTGCGCTCGATTTATGGCCGCTTTGGACTCGATCCGCAGCGGCCCATCATGCTACAAGTCTCACGGTTCGATCGCTTCAAAGACCCGGTAGGCGTGATCCAGGCTTACCATCTCGCCAAGAGGTTCAACCCGCGCTTGCAGCTCGTGCTGGCGGGCGGAACGGCCACGGACGATCCTGAAGGCGAAGCCGTCCTGGCCGAGGTTCGCGTCGCCGCGGCCGGCGACACGGACATTCACATCCTGCTGCTGCCGCCCGATGCCCATCGCACGATCAACGCCTTGCAGCGGGTGGCCGACATCGTCGTGCAGAAATCCACGCGCGAAGGGTTCGGCCTGACCGTGACGGAGGCGCTCTGGAAAGGCAAGCCGGTGATCGGCGGCAAGACCGGCGGCATCCGCCTGCAAGTGGTCGACCATCACACCGGCTTTCTGGTCACCACGCCCGAAGGCGCCGCGCTGCGCATCCGCTACCTGCTGCGCGACGAGCAGAAGCGCCGCGACATGGGCCGCAAAGCCCGCGAGTTCGTCCGCGAGAACTTCCTGCTCACCCGCCAACTCCGCGAGCACCTGACCCTGATGGTCGCGCTCACCCACGGCCAGACCGAACGCATCGAACTTGGTTAAGGGCACCTCGCGAAGAACCGCGATCTCCTCATGTCCGATTCTGCCACTAGCGATTCGGCGCGCTCGCGATACTCGCCATCCTCTCTATCCGCTCAAGGCGCGCGGACATGGCGGCGATCTGCCGGGCGGTCTCTTCCCGCAACT